>NZ_JALPRF010000011.1:0-105766 GCF_023196085.1 Spirosoma liriopis | reverse complement strand
TCTGTTTCATCTATTTTGACAACGCTATACTAGGATTACTATTGACCAAAAATTGCTGACTGA
Source organism: Spirosoma liriopis (assembly GCF_023196085.1). NCBI lineage: Bacteria > Pseudomonadati > Bacteroidota > Cytophagia > Cytophagales > Cytophagaceae > Spirosoma > Spirosoma liriopis. The sequence continues at coordinate 105,703 of NZ_JALPRF010000011.1, read as the reverse complement.
AAAACTGACAACTTATTTTCAGGATCAGACAACGGTCAACTTATTTTAGGACGATACAAGGACGTGGATTATGTCAAAATGCTGGACGATATATCGAGCCCAGCCACCAATTTCCCTTAAAATAGCCTAGCAACTCCTGGCTTGTTAAGCAACACTGCACTGATTAACGATCTGTGACCATCTTCATTTTTCGCCAGTAGTATTTCAATTTAACCCATCAACACAAATTGCAGGTATCCTTTCCGATTCCATTACTTAATTCGTACCAACGATGCAGCAATGAGTTTTCTGGAGTGGTTTCTCGAACCGGCCAACCCCGGTCCAGTAGGTAATGTAGAAGTCGATTCACCGGAGCCGGACGACCAGGACCCGCCCAAAAAATGGCAGATTTGGCTTGCCGTTCTAGTCGGACTCGTATTGGCTGGGATTGGTATGTGGTGGGCGTTCTACGATCTGTTCCAGGTCGGCATTGGCCGAGCCATACTCAAATTGTGCTGGCTGACTCTTTATGTTTTTGCCAGCCACAAAATTACGGCAAGACCCGACTATTCGAACGTTGGCTGGTTGGGCGGTCTACTAGACAATCCATTCCGTATATCGGATGATTTCAATCGTGGGTTAGTTTACCTGCAAGCTTTCCTGTTCCCTGGCAAGTTGATAGCGTACAGCTTAATCTTAGGCTGGATCTTGATGCAACGTCTCTACAAACGATGCAGAAGCTAAACTTGTCAAGTAATCAAGAAGCCATAAAACCAAGGGTGCTCGGGGTACAAAGTCGAAGAATAAAAAAGCCGTCTCTCAATTCAGATCGAAGACGGCTTTTTTTATGCGATTATAGCGTATTAGAAAATACCGATGTAATGGTTTCCGGCTTTATTAACCAACTTAGCACCCTTGGTCACAGCACCGGTTTGGCGGTTGATGATATAAATATTACCGTCTTTACCAACGGGTGTGAATGCGATGTAGACGTCATCTCCGCTTACCAGAATCCCTTGGTATTGACCGAAGTCAAGACCGGCTTCATACGGCAAGTCGACTCGCGTGGCCGTCTTTGCGTTCAGGTCCAGCCGGGCAACAAAACCCTGATCAGAGCCGTCCTGCGAATAAAGCGCGTAAGCAATACCATTACCGGCGTATTTCCAGCTATCGACGTACACATTTTTCGCGCCCAAAGCTGCATCCAGGCTAAACACGTACGAATTGTCGTACTCATTGTTCTGGCCGATCTTCAGAATATGCGAACCTTTGGAATCCCGTTGTGTAGCCTGATAGATAGCGCCGTCGTTAGCTAGAAACGAATTATGGCTACGATAGCCGCTGTTATCGCCGAAGCCGACCGTTGAGGTAATCACCTTGGGATTTTCCAGCGAAGGATAATCGACGATGACCGATTTGCTGCCTAGCCGGGTAAAATTGGTTTCTGTCAGACCAGTTGCTGGATTTCTTTTCTGCATCCAGGTACCAATGATGAGCTTGTTTTTCGCCTGATTCAGCACCGGGGCATCCAGCCGGAAAATGGCATGACCCTGCAATTCTTCGGCTGCCGACAGCGGAATTTGGTACTGCTTGTAACCAGCGATCAGCACCTTTTGCAGATCTAGCGCCAATACGGTAGCCGTCCCCCGGTAGTAAGCGAATGGAGCCGTCGGTGTTGACCCAGCTGGCGCATTGTTGGCCGCTATGTTGGCCACGTTGACGGCGATTCCCGTTTTATCACCATCGAACAATTTTACCCAGCGGGGCGATGTGCTGGCGTATTGTGAAATATTGACGGTTACGTCTTCCTGCGCGTACGATCCGGCTCCGTTGACTTTGTATCTCGAAAATTCTCCGCCGTTATCACCGGTATAGGCAATGTTAAACAGGGTATGACCATCTTCGGAAGATTGCAGCCGGGCCGTACGGTTCGATTTTACGGCGAAACCGTTGTCGTAAACGCTGATGGATGTATTCGGATTTTTGGCGTCCGCTTTGCTGACCGAGTAAACCATGGTTCCTCCGTTTCCATCGCCCGGAGTAGTCCCCATAACAGCGCCAGCCACCGTAATCCAGCGATCTTCATTGGCTACCGGATCAGGATCGGTACCCGTACCTGAATTTTTATCTTGACAACCCGTAAGGGAAACGGCTATAAGAAAGCTTCCCAGCAGGGATAGATTCAACACTTGCTTTTTCATGTAAGCGACTGATTATAAATTATTAATTGAGTAATTCAACTTGAGATAAAAGGCTCTCCCCGGCTTCTGAACGGCGAAATTGTCGTAGGCCTGCTGGTCAAATATGTTTTTGATGTCGGCACTAACGATGAACCGCTTGTTTGGCAGTACATAACTGGCTCCCAGATCCTGGATGTACTGACGGGGGGTTCTGAAGTCGTCAATGACCAGCCAGGTGGTGTAAAATCGCTCTACAAAACGGAACCCGTAATACACATTAAGTCTTGATTGCTGAGCGAGTACGTCTTTAAACGAGTACTGAATTGTGTTATTGATCGTGAAAAAAGGTTCGTTGGGAAGCTGGCGGTTGTAATAATCGTACTCCCGACCGTTGGGGTCGTAACGCATGTTGAAAACCGAATTGAATTTCGATGCGCTCAGGCCAATGGTAAGGTTGTTTTTGTAGCTGTAACTGGCTTCGGCTTCAAACCCGATGGACTTGGTCTTTCCGAGGTTTTCGAAGGGGTCCGTTTGTACCGCATCGTTCAGTCTGGGATTTACCCGTTGAACGATTTTGTCTCTCGTGTCACGGATGAAGCCAGATAAGGCGAAGGAATATTTATGCTGTCCGGTTGTGTACGATCCCGCTCTGAAACCAACGTTCAGGTTGTTACTAACCTCCGGTCTGATCCCAAAATTTTCGACGATGTTTTCACCGGGACTGCCAAAAACTTCGCCTTCGGAAGGCAAGCGAACGGCTTTTTCGGCGGAGGTGAGAACGTACAAATTGGGCAGGAGCGCGTACGACAAAGCCGCTCCGTAACCGGTCGTTGTTTTGGCGTTGGCTGTTCTGTTCTCCCGCCGACTACTCTGCCCTTCCGTTACGACCAGAACCGGGTCCATTTTGTCAATTTGCTGTTGGTAATACTTTCCAAACACATTGGCTTTCAGCTTAGATTCAAAGGCTTTTAACTCGTAAGCAACAGACGTTATATTCTTCGCCAGGTTCCGGGTTCCGATGAATTCCCGTTCGCTTTCCGAGCGCAGAAAATCCTGCTGATCGCGGTCTATGTTATAGAAGATGTGATTGAGAACCAGTCGGTGATTCTGGTGAAAATCATAATTGATCCCGGCCCGGAACGTAGTTACGTGTCGGTTGATATGGTTGATGGTCGGCGCTCCTTGCTGCGCTCCGCTGGGCCGTAAGATCGGGTTACCGTCCAGACCGACACTTCGTTCGCCAAACCAGTTGTAATTCCATTTGACAGTATCCACAACGACCTGGCTCCGGTTGCTCGACATACCGCTCAGAGTAAATTCAAGGCCATCAACCAGCAGATTTTTCTTCCGGTAGTTCAGACTAAGCACATGCGATTCGGATTCCGTGAACCGGCCCTTGTAAGGGATTGACATATACGTACCATGCTGAATCTCCTTGTAATCGCTGGAACCGTTATAGCCTACGAAAAACTGATCCGCCCATTTTACGTCCGTAAACCCAACCTCAACTTGTCCTCCGATTGACTTGTAGGCATCGTTGAAGCGCCGGGCCCGTACGTAGTCATACCGGCCATTGGGTAGAATATTTCTGACAAATTTCCCCCATACTTCGTAATCGTTATCCGAGTGATTGTAGAATCCCGATGCTTTGACGGTAAACCCACTTTTCGCATTCCGATGTGTACCGCTAATGGTAGCCTGAAGCGTATTAAACGAGCCGTACGAAACCGAAGCGGTCAGGTTGTTGCCCATTCCTTTTTTCAGGATCACATTGATCGCCCCTCCCAAGGCATCGTCGGATAGATGGGCGGGAATTACCCCCTTATACACTTCGATTCGCTCGATAAGAGCCGGGGGTATACTGTTTAAGCTAAAGGACGCACCGTAGGTAGAAATAGGGATACCGTCTATGAATATACGTACTGACTCGCCCGACATTCCATTCAGGTTATAACTGACCGATGAGCCCAATCCGCCATTCTGCCGAACTCGTACGCCAACGGTTCTGTCCAGCAGTTCGTTGGTTTGAAAATTTCGATTGGCCACTTCCTTTGTCTCGATGACGTTGACCGCGAAACCCTGCGTTTCGATCTCTTTTTTTTCGGTCTTGTGTTTGACCTGTACTTCGGCCAGATCGAAAATCGCTTTGTTGACCAGAACCGGCATGGTATGGACCGGCTTGTGTACGTGTAGTTTTACGCTTTTCGGCTGAATCTCGACGGAAGTTATTGAGATCTCCTGATGACCATACGGAACGTTTTTAAGTTCGAAATGACCCCGCGCATCGGACAAAGTGGCTATGCTGGTGTTTTTGATGCGTACCGTGACATGGGCTACACCGGTGTCACCTTCAACATGGACATTTCCTCTTAATGTAGCAAAACGAACACCGTCCGTTTGCGCAAATACACAACAACTAATGAGTAGACAGGTCAGTAAGTAGTAGTATTTCATTCGAAGAGAATTGACCCTCTGCCTTTAATTTAGACAAAGACTAAATTAGATCTGCGAACGAAGGTATTAAAATGGGATTAAAAAAGGCTTTAATACTATTAAATTTTATAAATTTTGTTTATATAGTTTAATTCATGTAGACAAACGGAAAGATTGATAGACAATCAGACTCATTTACTTATGGGATATAGCTCTGGAAAGTGACGTACTGACCGCTATAAATGGATGACTCGACACACATACATTTGACAGGAGTAATTCGAGAGCGTTTACATGCAAGCACACCTTGCGACTGAAACCTCTGACCTCACCAGCCTGCAACACCTACCCCCTCAATAGGATATTCTTTTGCTTAACAGTAGCTAGTAGCTTTATCACTAATTTAACAGCCCTAAACCTTGACTAAATCCCGGTAGCGTTGGCCTTAACCGACGAACACGTTTTTGCACGATCCATGAACACCCGCTCCATTCTCGTTGTCTTCACCTTACTGCTGATAACAGTCAGACAACTAATCGCCCAGTCGCCCGGTGATACGCTCATCAATGGCGATTTGCTACCGAACGCTCCTGAACTGGCTGCCCGAGGGAGCTACAAAGTTGGAGTGCGGACGATCAAACTGGTTCACCCAGCCCAGGTTGATGTACTCCACGGGAACGCGGGTAAACATCCACTCTATGACCGCCCGTTGACGGTTGAACTATGGTATCCAGCGCGGGTGCCGGGTGATAAACAGCCGACCGTTACCTACGAGTCCACCCTGGGCCGGGCCAATGATCCGAAACGACCACTTGTTCCGTTCACTTTCCAGGGTCGGGCCGCTCGCGATGCGCAGCCGGACCCCAGCGGGGGCGCTTATCCGCTGGTGATTGTGTCGCACGGCTACCCCGGCTCGCGGTTACTGTTGACTTATCTAACCGAAAATTTGGCTTCCAAAGGCTACGTCGTTGCGGCCATCGATCATACCGAATCAACCTACGGCGATTTGGCGGCCTTTCCCAGCACATTGCTGAACCGTGCTCTCGACGACAAGTTTGTGCTTGACGAAATGGCCCGGCTAGCGGGCAAAACCAGCAAGAGTTTTCTGTCGGGCTTGCTCAACGCCGATAATACAGCCTTGATTGGGTACTCGATGGGTGGCTATGGTGTACTAAACGCAGCCGGAGCCGGGTACAGTCCACAGGCATTGAAGCTATTCGGGCAGATGAGCGGAGGCAGTACGGCGCTGGAGGTTCGTACGCAGGCTTCACCCGCTTACAAAGCGTCGCTGGACCCTCGCATCAAGGCTGTCGTTGCGTTTGCCCCCTGGGGTATGGAACGTGGGGTTTGGGATGCCGACGGTCTGGCGGGTTTGAGGCTGCCTACCCTGCTGGTAGCTGGTAGCAAAGATGATGTATCTGGGTACGAAAAAGGCGTCAAAGCGATTTACGATGGTGCTGTCAACGCAGACCGGCACATGCTGACCTACATCAACGCCCGGCATAATGTAGCGCCTAATCCGCCCCCATCAGCCTCGATGCGACCCGGCGTGTCGTCGGATGAATACATGCATTATGCCGAGCCAGCCTGGAACGAGCGTCGGATCAACAACATCAATCAGCACTTTGTAACGGCTTTTCTGGGTATTCACCTCAAGGGTATGGACAATAAGAAGTATTTGGATCTACCAGAAGGCGACACGGCTGAGGGATGGCCCGGTTTCAAACCTCGTATGACCGTAGGGCTAGAAATGCGTCATGACAAACCGTAGCACTCCGTTCGTCTGGGCAGTACGTTATGAACGATTTTTCAGTAAGATTACTGTCATTCCGACGCAGGAGGAATCTTCGGGTAAAGTTTATTTTATTGAATAATTCAAAGGTTCCTCGTGCGTCGGAGTGACAAAAAGGCACCGATCAATGCTTGATTTTAAAAAGTTTAGACAGCTTCTTAAAACTAGGTGCGGGCCGGTCTGGATGACAGGAAATACCCAGCTGATAGCACATACAAATCAGGCAACTTAGCGACCGTCAAAAGAAAAAGGCCGGTAATATCGTTTAAGGGTGTAAAAAGCACCTATTCGCGTTCAATCATGGCCAATCAGCCCAACTGGCTTCATAAATTAGGGAATTTACTCGTGCCCCCCAGCCAGAGTCAGACCACCCCTGTTGCTACGGTGACAAACAAGCGAATCCTGGACGAGTTGGTAACGTCGTTTGAGGACTCCATTGGTCGGGAATCGGTTGGGGCCAGTATGTTGTTTAACGCGCACTTTCTCATCATTCTACACCCGGACACTTATGAAGAACGTCAGAATGCGTTTCCGGTTATTGTCGATGAAGCCGTAAAATCATTTAAAGCCAGTATTGAATCGCACAAAGGGCAGTATGAACGGATTGCTCCTGTGGCTTCCAGCTGGTTCTTTAAATTTGGGGGCGGACGGGAGTTTGGCGGAGAAACGGTCTCGCCAACCGATGTTTACGTCGTCGGTGCCCTGACCGGTATTTTGCCCGGCAACGAAGCGCGCCAGTCGCCGGATAAGCTGCACGTAACGCGCCGGGTCAAACAAACCAACCGCTACGAAAAGGTGGATGTAGACCTGAATACATTTCAGCATATCGACTTTCGCGAGCCGGGGGCGTTTGTCGTTAAGTTTAAATTCGATTCGTCGCCCGCCCAACAAGAACGGGCACCGATGCCGGGGTCGGCCACCCGAAACGCAACAGTATTGCCCCGCAGTTTGGCTGCCGGACTAGCCGAGCTTACCTATTACATCGCCGAGTTAAACAAAGAGGATTCGTACCTGATGCGCGACCGGGAGATTGTGGTAGCCCGCAAGGAACCCGAAAACCAACATTTTCCGAATTATCTGTTGCTCGAATCGGCGTACGTATCAAATCCCCACGCCCGCATTCGCTACGACGATGCTACGCAAACCTTTCAGCTCGCGTCCTTCAGCCGGAATGAAACCCGCGTAAACGAACAGCTTATTCCCCGCAGTGAACCGGCTAGTCCACAGTGGTATACCTTACCCGATAAGGCCCAAATTCTGCTCAATAGTATGGTCACGCTACACTTCCAACGGACTCTGTAATCATGATCGACGCGCTGCTTGTTTTCGTATTGCTGCTATTCGTCATATTTCTGGTGCTGAAACATTTTCAGGATTTACCTCGATAGGTTATTGACAGGATTTACAGAATTATTAGTCATAGTTTGTTTTCTGACAGGATTAACATGATTTACAGGATGCGAACGACAATAATCATATTAATCCTGTGAATCCTGTCGAAGAAAACATGACAACAATCCTGTAAATCATGTTAATCCTGTCAAATAATAAGCTTGAATGAAATCATTACTGTTCACCGGTAAGACCGACGTAGGCCAGCGCCGAACCGATAATCAGGACGCTTTTATCTGCGCAACGATCTGGGCGGAAACCAGTGCGTTACTGGCAGTCATCGACGGTGTTGGGGGTTACGCCGGGGGCGACCGGGCAGCGGCTATTGCCAAGGAGTCGATTGAGCAATACATGGCAACGCCCAACGGAAACCCGTTGTCGATGCTACGCGAAGCGGTCGTATTCGCCAATAACCAAATCAATACCCAGCGTCAGCAGGAGCCTCGACTGGCGCAGATGTGCTGCGTGCTGACCACCGCCGTAGCCGATACGCAATCGGGTAAGCTGTATTACGTACACGTGGGCGATACACGCCTGTACCGATACCGGCAGGGCGTTCTCGAAAAGCTAACCTACGATCATTCGCTGGTTGGCGTTCGGGAAGATGCCAACCAGCTCACCGAAGCCGAAGCGATGCAGCACCCACGCCGGAACGAAATATTGCGGGATGTGGGGTCGATGGTGCACCGGGTCGATGACCCTGATTTTCTGGAGTCGGGAGAAACCGATTTTCTGCCGGGTGATTGGCTATTGTTTTGTAGCGACGGCCTGACGGATATGATTACGCAGGCGCAAATCAAAGCAGTTCTGAATCAGAAACGTAGCCTTGACGAGCAAACGACCGAGCTGATCCGGCTAGCAAACAAGCAGGGTGGGAACGACAACATTACGGTCGTTCTGGCCAAAAATAACGCATCAGCTACCAAACCTGTACCAGCATTGACCGAGGCAACAGAGGTCCCAGCGTCCAGCGTGCAACCCGTAGCCGTTCCGCTTGTCGAAAAGGCAACACCGGTTGATACGAAGCCAGCCCGAAAGCGCCCGGTCGGGTTATGGGTTCTATTTAGTTTGTTCGCGATTGGACTAGTTGCAGCCATCGTGTGGTACCAATTTCAGCCATCCAACCAATCGGATGCCCGGACAGCTGACAGCCTGACTACCAGTCAACCCGGCTCGACAGTAGGGGCAGTTTCCCGATTTGATTCGTTATTACAGAACGCTTATCGCAGCAAAGACCATCGGCTGCTTTTGCCTGCCGATACGTTTCGGCTGACGAAACCTCTGTTAGTAACCGATTCGTTGCTTAGCATTGTGGGTGATAACCGACTAACCGTTCTTATACCCGCCGATTCTACGCAAGTACCGGTAGCGTTGCGGATTACCCGCTCAGGAGCCGTGCCACTGGAAAATATAACGATCAGTGGATTCAAGGCCGGTATTGAGACAACCCGCGACGCGAAGTTGCAACTCTCAAACGTGTACTTTGCTAACGTGGGCTTACCAATTAGTGCCGCTGTTCGACAAGATACCTTCCGCAAAACCGTTGTAATCCTGTCCGTACAAAATGGGCCAGATTCAATTAAAACACGACGCCAGTAATGTCTACGATTCGATTTGACACGCGGTTTCCGGGTTACGAAGTGCTAAGCGAGTTAGGACGTAGCAATGCGCGTATCCTGAAAGCCCGTCATCTGGCAACGGGTGATTTGGTCGCCATTAAGCACTTTGCGCTCAACACCGACGCCGAAACCCTCCGCCGGTTTAGCCGGGAATCAGCGATTATGACCAGCATTGCCCATCCCAACATCGTAAAGGTGCGGGAGGTGCAACTGGAAGCGGAATTGCCTTACCTGGTCATGGAACTGATTGAGGGGGGAAGTCTGAACCAGCTTATCGCCAGTCAGGGCGGGCTGGATGTACCAACGGTCAGTCGATTAGGACTGCAAATGGCCAGTGCGTTCAAGGCGATTCATCCGCAGGGTATCGTTCACCGCGATATCAAACCGGAAAATATTCTGTACCGTCCCTTGCCTAGTGGTGAACTCCATTTTCTGTTAACGGATTTTGGCGTCGCCCGCCTGCACGAGCAATCGACTACGATGACGGGGCAGTCGCTAATGACCTACGAATACGCATCGCCCGAGCAGTTTAACGACCCAAAAGGCGTTGGCGTCGCAACGGATTATTACTCGTTAGGCGTGGTTCTGTACGAATGTCTGCATGGAAGCGTACCCTTTGCGCTGGATGATCATACGGGTATTGTCACGTTCATGAATAAAGTGCTGACGGAAGCACCGCCCGCCCTGCCCATTTCGTCGAACGATCAGGCTCTTAGTCCATTCACGGAAGTATTACGGGGTTTATTGCAGAAGAAAGCCGCCGACCGGCTAAGCGATCCGGATGAATTAACCTGGCTGATCAAGCAGGCTGAACTAGGCTATTTACAGACAAATCGGGCTCCCAAGTTCCCGACCTCCGCTGTAGAGTCCGTAAAGACCACCCAAAGCCGGGAGCCTGAAACGAATAAGACTAACGTAGTAAACGCTGCCTTACCGGAAGCAAAACCAACGCCAAGATCCGCTTCTCGTCCGCCAAAAAATGACGGATTAAAATGGACTATCCTGGCTCTGGTTATCTTACTTGGTGTCGTCGGCCTGTACTTCGCCGTCCTTAAGCCAAAAGCCAACCCGTCTACAACGCTTGCCGATGTCCCAACCGCCACGGGCACCACCGCCGGAGGGACCGATGTGGCCGAAGAAACGGCGCGGCACCAACGGGAAGCCGAGGAAGCCATCCGGCAGGAGCAGCTCCGGCAGGAAGCGCTAGCCGCCGTTGACGGACTGGCGGTTAAGGTCAATGATTATCGGGTAGGCTTATTCGGTGGGATCAAAAATGTTCAACTTCAACTGAGCAATCCAAGCCCGGTTACGTTTTCATCGGTGGTGGTCAAGGTCAACTATTACAAAGACAATGGGGGTCTTTATAAAGCAGAAAAAGTGTATTTCAACAACGTAGGTCCCAATTCGTCGCTGATTGAAACCGCACCGAACAGTGATCGGGGAACCAAACTTACCTACAAAATCATTGGGCATCAGTTTGCTCCTCCGCTGGATTCATTGATGAGTAAGGCTTCGGCAGACTCGTTACACTAATTAATTTATGCCAACAGTAAGTGTCAATACGCATTTTCCGGGTTACGAAATTATTGGCGAACTGGGCCGGTCGAATGCCCGTGTGCTGAAAGCGCGTCATCTGGAAACGGGCGATTTGGTCGCGATCAAACACTTCTCGCTCAATACCGATGCCGACACGCTTCGGCGGTTCAGGCTTGAATCGCAGTTGATGACCGACATCAACCATCCGAACGTCGTGCGGGTGCGGGAAGTGCAACTGGACATGCCGATGCCGTTTATTGTCATGGAATGGATCGAGGGCGGCAATTTACGCACACTGCTCGGCGAGCAAGGCTACCTGGACGTGTCCAATACCATTCGACTGGGGCTGCAAGTGGCCGAAGCCTTCAAGGTAATTCATCCACAGGGTATTGTTCACCGCGATATTAAGCCGGAAAACATTCTTTTTCGGCCCTTGCCCAGTGGCGAGATTCATTTTCTGTTAACCGATTTTGGCGTTGCCCGTCTGCACGAACAGTCGCAAACGATGACGGGTCAATCGCTGATGACCTACGAATACGCATCGCCGGAGCAATTCGATAATCCACGGGGCGTCGACAAGGCCACCGATTACTATTCGCTGGGCGTGGTCCTGTACGAATGTCTGTCGGGGAAGGTGCCATTTTCGATGACGGACAGTGCGGGTATCGCTTCGTTCATGGGGCATGTCCTGCGCACATCGCCACCTGCTTTACAGATACCTTCGGAACAGTATCTTCCCCCCAGTCTGGAAACGATCCTGGAATGGACATTAGCCAAAAATCCAGCCGAGCGGCTTAATGATGTCAATGAATTGATCTTACTGCTGCGGCAAGCCAATGTCGAACAGCTACAGACCAGTCGTTCGGCGGATCGGCGGGTGCCTGTTTCATCGCGTACGGTGGCAGCCCCAGTACCGACTCCCCGACCGCTGGAAGCCGTTGCCTCTGTGCCCGATGAAGAACCGGCCACCGGTACAAACAAGTGGCTTATCGGGTTAAGTGTTGCCATTGTAGCGATGCTGCTGGTGCTGGCCGTTTTGTACAAAACGCACCACAAGGCGACCAGCACCGGAACCAGCGTGGTACCCGATACGACAACTGTGGCGAATGATTCGACGGAGACCGAGACGATGGTGGAAGATACGACCGAGTCCTCATCCGATTATCCAGTCGAGGCAACAACCGATTCAACCAAAACAGAAAGCCCTTCGGAAACCGTTGCTGAGCCGCCCGCTGCCATACCCGATTCATCGCGCACGGTCGTTGATTCAACCAAGTCGTTTTGATTAACCAAAAATCTTCTGCATGAATATACCCTCTGGTCGGCCGTATTTGCTGGGCGCATCAGTTATGCTGCTGCTCCTGTTCGGACGGCTGTTTATGAACCTGTCCCCGGCATTACATGAGGCCAAAGAAGCGTTAGCCAGCGGGCAGGCGTTAACCCTCGAATCAGGACTTAAATCAGCGCCTATCCAGCGCCTACTTAATACAGGCAATTACTACAGTGACCCGAAGGACAGACTCCTGGTTGCCGATTCATTGAGCGCTAAACTTCGTCAACAGGGCTCGCCCGAAAATCTGGGAACGCTTAACAAACGGCTGTTTTTCGTGCAGGCTCCCGTGGCCTGGCGTAGTCGGATTGGTGGTATAGATTTTCAGAGTCGGCTGCGGGTATCCCGTCAGCAAATGGGTTTCGACTCGGTGCTGTACGTTCGCGAACTGACTAATCCGAAACCGTATCCCGCTACCGTTAGCGCTGGTAGCGGAACGGAGTCAATATCGGGTCAGGTTACGCGCGACGAAGAGCCGATGGCGAACGTACTGGTTCAGCTAAAGCTTCATCCCGCCACCGCCCAACCCGATACGCTGCCCGATCGGTTTACCTACGCCCGAACGGATGTCGATGGAACGTTTGCCTTTACGGGTCTGACGGTTGGCTCGGGGTATAGCGTGGTTCCGCTCAAGCCCGGTTTTGAGTTTGGCAGCCGACGGGGCACAAGCCATTTGACCCGTGATCAGTCGTACACGTTCACGGGCCGTCAGCATCAACTGCGCCTGATTGGAACAACGGCGTATGGGCAGCTCAAGAACGACCATGCGTTTATGGTCCGTGCGCCCACCGCTTTTACGATGCAGTTCTGGGCCATTATTGGACTGTTTATGCTGGCGTTTTGGGCCGTACAGGGCTTTTGGGATATCCGGCGCTTTCAACCCGACCCGTTGCTATTGCCGATCCTGATGCTGCTGACGGGCTTATCGGTGCTGACACTGCTGGCCATTCAGGACCCGTTGCAGGACATGCTTTACGCCTGGCAAACGGTACAGGGTGTGGTGGTCGGCCTGGTTGGTCTGACGATTTTATCGCAGTTGCCGATCGGGCGCTTTTACGCGGATTGGCGCTACGACTGGCTGTTTACATTCCGGAACCGTACGTCCGTACAGTTGTCGGGCTGGACATGGCTTGTGCTCGCCATTGGACTAGCGACGCTGACGTTGCTTGTTGGCTCGGGGCCGGAGGGAAGTGGTGTACGCGTCAATTTGTCCATCCTGGGGCTGAGCTTTCAACCCAGTGAAATTACCAAATACCTATTGCTGATCTTCTTTGCGGGGTTCTTTGCCGCCAATGAGCAACAGATTCGGCAACTACCCGATCTGCGCTGGCGGTTTCAGGTCAGTTTGGGTGCACTGGCCGGAGCGGGGTTCCTGATGCTGCTCTACCTCCTGCTGGGCGATATGGGTCCGGCGCTGGTCGTTTGCTTTACGTTCCTGCTTTTTTACAGCATAGCCCGGGGAAATCTACCGCTAACACTGGCAACAGGTTTTGGCTACGGCGTAGCGCTCTGGTTATTACCCGGCTGGGCCGCTACGTTACTCAGCTTAGTGGTTCTGATCGGGTATATGTACGGGCAGGGCGAGGCCCGTTCGCGGACTCGGCTGGGCTGGGCCGCTTTGTTTACCGAAGCCCCCGTATTGCTGCTTCTGGTGATGGCGATGTTTGCGTTTGGCGATCTGTTGCCGTTCGTTGGAAACCGGCTGGCCGACCGGAAAGCGATGTGGCTTAACCCCTGGAATAATGATGTGTATGGTGGTGATCATCTGGCGCACGGCTTTTGGGCCTTGTCAACGGGTGGCTGGACCGGGCAAGGACTCGGAAAGGGGTTGGCAGGTACCATGCCAGCCGCTCATACGGACATGATTCTGCCGAGCGTGGGTGAAGAACTGGGCGGGTTTGGTCTCGTAGCCGTTTTCCTGCTGATGGGTATACTGTTGCACCGAATTTTTTTGCACGCCCGGCGAGCGGGTCAGCCCTTTAGCTTCTTTCTGGTAGCGGGTATCGCCATTGCGACCGGTGTTCAGTTTTTGATTATTGCGGGCGGCTCCATCGGGTTGTTACCCCTGACGGGAATCAGCGTGCCGTTCCTAAGTTACGGCAAGATTTCACTGATCATCAACCTGATGGCTATGGGCGTTGTGTTTAGCGTCGCCAATCGGCCGGGGCAGTTGGAACAACGCCAGTACCTGGAGAAGCACTACGACAGGGTCCTGATGGCGGGTATCGCCGGGTTTCTGATCGGAGTGTTAATTCTGATTGGTCGCTTGTTACCAATTGTCGGGTGGCGGGGCAATGAGTATATCGTTCGTCCGGCTCGGGTGGTGACCCGCTACGGTGATCCCGTATACAGCTATAACCCCCGCATCGAGCGGCTAACCCGCGTGCTGGCGGCAGGCACGGTCTACGACCGGAAGGGTCTGGTACTGGCAACCAGTTCACCCGAACGGGTTACGCAGCAGTCGGCACAACTCCGCCAAAGCGGGTTAACATCGGATCAGATTCAGACGCTCACGCGCAAACGACTGCAACGGTATTACCCGTTTGGTGAGCAGCTGTTTTTCTGGACCGGTGATTTGAATACGCAACTTTTCTGGGGACAAAGCAATGGGTATTACGCCGAAGCTACCCATTTCAGCGAACTGCGCGGCTTCAACAGTCGCCCCCGTAAAACAACGCTTGTGGCCACCGACTACCAGGCCGATCGCTTTAGCCCGCCGGTTCAGCAAACGCGTACGCTATCCGTTTACGACTACAGCGAACTGGCTCCCGCTCTACGGGCTGGAATCGACAGCCGTGAAGTAACCGACCGGAAAGCCCAGAACCGCGACATCAAGCTGAGTCTCGATGCGGAGTTGCAAGTTGCGTTACAGAAAGGGCTGGCTAAATCGGAGTACAACGACAAGCGTCTTTCGGTGGTCGTGCTCAATGCGGGATCGGGCGATGTGCTGGCGTCGGCGACTTACCCTTTGCCCAATCTTAAAACGCCCGATGTTATGCTGCTGTCAGACCGGGATCGGCTTGAACTACCGTATCTGGTCACCGAGCGCGATTTGGGCATGACCTATCCAACGGCCCCTGGCTCGACGGCTAAAATTCTGACGGCAATGGCTGCGTTTAATAAAGTAGGTGCCTCGGCATCATCCGTTAGCTACCCAATTTCGTGTCAGGAGATCATCCGACGGGGTGCGCGGGAATCTGAACCCTGCGGAGAAACGGTCGATATGCGCAAGGCGATCGTTCGGTCGAGCAACGTTTATTTTATCCGAATGGCGAACGACAAGGCGCTGGATAATGAACTGGCCGATCTGTATCTAGCTACGGGTATGAACGTCGATCTAATTGGCGGCTATTCTTTTTCGAATACGCATACCGACGCGGAACAGGTTCAGATCCGGCAGCACTGGCGCGATTCGACGTTTGCAGTTCGCCGGAAATTGTACCAGAGTACGCAATACCCGAGACGCTACCGGAGTGAATTTTCGGGGCTGGCTTGGGGACAGGGCCAATTGACAGCAACGCCCGTATCGATGGCGCGAATGGCCGGGGCCATTGCAAACCAGGGTATCCTGCAACCGTCGCGTTACGTACTGGATAAAGCGGGTAAACCACAAACGATCAGCACCGGCAAGTCCGTGGCTCGCCGAGCGGATTATGCCGAGCAGCTACAGGAATTTATGATTGAACAGTCGAACCCATCGGAGGGGCGGGCTAAGATCAGCGTCGCGCGGGTGGCTGGTAAAACCGGTACGCCCGAACGGATCGTACAGGGTGTTAAGCGGAATGATGGGTGGTACGTATTTTTTGCTCCTACATCGGACGGTCGGTCGCATACAGTGGTTGCGGTACGGATCGAGTTGGGTCAATCCTCCGCGGATGCCGTCAACCTGGCGAACACCGTCGTGGCCCCTATCTTGAAAGAACGTAACTATTTAGGAAGCTTTTAACAATTTTTTTTCATCCCGACGCAGGAGGGACCTTCGGTAATAATTATAATTCTATTGGCAACCAGAGGTCCATCGTCGGAATGACAAAAAGGCTGACTTCAAGTTTGTTGTGAAATGTTAAGCCTATTTCAACACTCAATGCATAATGAGCCTAATCGATAAGGTTAAAAATTTGTTCGGGTTAGCCTCGACGGAAGAGCAGCCTATTGCGTCCACCAGTCGGCCAGGTGAACCAGTTTCCGTTGCGCCGACATCCACGACGACCGGGCCTCCGCCAGCCGCTCAGGTACGGGAGCAGGTCATGCGGTTTATCATCGGTAAACTACGGGCTTACCAAAACGAACCGGACACCGCTCCGGCTGGAATTCAATTGTCTGTTTTATGTACCACCCCAGCGGATGAAGAATTATACCGGGTCGTTCTGTGGACGAATCAGCCGGGAAAATTTGAGGCCGAACTGTCTCGTCAATTGGCTGACAATTACATCACGTTGCCCAAAAACTGGCAGTTTGCGTATACCTTTTTCACGGACACATTACCCGACACTACATACCGGGAAGGGAATTTGGGACTGGTTGTCGTTGATCGGTCAAAACCGGATAACGCCCCCCTTCACGCCAGGGTGACAGCTTTAGTAGGGCAGTTGGAACAGCCGGAATACATTCTTGATTCAGCGAAAAAGACGACGTTCTGCATCGGGCGCGGCCGTACCACCCAAACGGCGTCAGGACGCGTTCGAACGAATGACATTGTCATTCTGAATGAGGAAGACCCCAGTTACGACTCAGCGAAAGGGGCGGGAAATGGAGCGGTTAGTCGGGCGCATGCAACGATTCGCTTCGACCCCGCTCAGAAACGGTACGTACTCCTTGTCGATCCGGGTGGACTGCCTGCCGGGGGCAATAAAACCAAACTCATACACCCGGATGATTCAATAGAGCGGGCCGATATTGCAGGAATGGGCTATCCCCTCCAAAACGGAGATCAGATTGAATTGGGTGGCGAAGTCACGCTCTTTTTTGAATTACTGTAGACGGGTCAGTTTGTGGCATTACCGTCTCTTCGCTTCGCGCCTATAGTCCTGTAATCAGGTTTGAGAACCTGACGGTGGCGGTTTCTCAAAACCGCCACCACACCCATTCTTCACATATCGGCACGATCAAGCTAGTATATCAAGGTTGTAATCTTTGTTAAAAGCATCCTGGCTTATACGGGCAGCTTAAGAAAATTTAATAGTATTCTAAGATCCCCCTTAGATCACTCCCCTAGTTTAGCATTATACAACAAGGCTTGCGGTGATTGTAGCATGCACAATGAGCGCGACGATTCGTTTAGTGATAAATACCTACATAGCACTCGGCAAGCTGCGGTCGAAACATATTCTAAGGACAAAAGGTACTCTCATCGAGTGCTGACCAACCACTCCCTGCCTATGAAACAAAGGCTACATACTCTTTTTGTACTACTTATCCTCTCGACTGACTTGATTCGCGTATTCGCTCATACGCCTACGACTGTTTCGGGACGAGTACTCGGCTATCTGTCCAATCGGATCGGCGATTACGATGGGTTACGGTTGCAAACCTCGGTGGGGGAGGCTCATCTGTTGTTTCCACCGCATACGGCCTCCCGGATTCTAAAGCTGGCAGCCACAGGACAGCGTATACAAGCCGATGTGGAACCCCAGCCCGGAAGGCCAGAGCTTGCCCAACCCGGATTGGGAGGGCCAGGTGAAACAACGGAGACGGACCGATCAACCATAACAACCTACCGGCTGATTCGATTGCGTAACCAAACACTAGGTACGAGCTTTCAACTTGCCGATTTGCCGCCCCCACCACCCCGGCAGGGACAATTGATTCAGACAGAGGGTCCACTGATTAGTAAAATACATAGTGGACAGGGGCAACTGACCGCCCTGCTGACCGATAAATACCTGATAGAGTTGAAGCCCCACCAGGTCGAGCAGATCAGCTCCCTGCTGACGGGCGTTCAGCGATTGGGCGTTACGGGATTTGAACGAACCGCAGATGGCTTCGTCAATCGAACCGGCCGCCCTGTACTCCACCCAACAACTTTAACCATACGAGGCCAAACGTTTGCACTCTAATGAAACTATTATTGATCGACGACGAAGAAAAGTTAGTACTACACCTGCAAAAAGGGCTTAGACAGGCTGGGTATTCGGTCGATATTGCCCTGTCGGCGGCCGCTGGTCTCGAACTGGCAGCGGTAGGTGGCTACGAACTGATTCTACTGGATCTGATGCTACCGGGCACAACGGGTTTTGATGTGCTGCGCACCCTGCGGGCGTTTGGCATCGACGCGCCCGTGATGATCCTGAGCGCCCTCAATCAGTCCAAACACGTAGTCGAAGGACTGGATTTAGGTGCTGTCGATTACCTGCGCAAACCCTTCGAGCTAGACGAGCTGCTCGCCCGGATTCGTACCGTGCAACGAAGTCAGACGGGAAGTCGATTGGCCGTGTGGCGAGTAGGCGATTTGACGATGGACCTGGCAAGTCGTCAGGTGAGTCGGGGAGGAAAGTCGATTACGCTAACTCCCCGCGAATACCAGCTGCTGGAACAGCTCATGCGCCAGGCCGGGCGGGTTCTTTCCAAAGCGCAGCTAACCGAAAAAGTCTGGGAATCGGATTTCGACCGGGGCAGCAATGTTGTTGAAGTGCATGTCCACCAGCTCCGTAAAAAGATTGACCGGGGATTTGCAACGCCACTGCTCGAAACGGTGGTGGGCGTCGGATACCGGCTAAAAGGTTCGCTCGACGTAAAGTAATCTGCCTGCCTCAACGCCACACGTATGTCATTTTTGCGTCCCGCCCGCAGCATTCGCCTGAAAATTGGTTTGGTATTTGGCGCTACCTTTTTTTTGGGGTTCGCCGGAGCGGCTATGTATGTTTTTAACCAGGTGCGACAGGTACTGATTCAACAGGATAATCGTACCCTGATCGACCGGGCCAGTCGATTGGCCGAACGCACATCCGTTTACCCGCTGGTTATTCCGTTGCCGGAACGAGGTGAAGTATTATCGCTGGACTACACGGCCAACAATGTCAAAAAGAAGCTATATCGTTCGCCTTCCTTTCCGGAATCCGCTTCGGTTTCCGGCAGGGATTCAATCGTTCAACGCGATACGTTCCGGCTGGCGCGGGTGGTCCGCATGGCCGATGATGGCTATGGCAACCTATCCGTCGTTGTCGGGCGAAGCAGTAATCCGCTGAATCATCAGCTGGGCCAGATTGGCTGGTTATTAGCCATTACCCTGTTCATGAGCATGAGCTTATCCATACTGGGAGCCTGGTGGCTAAGTGGTTGGCTGCTACGCCCGTTACGGGCCATCATCGACTCGGCACGGTCGGTCAATCAGGCGGAACATGTCACGCCTATTCCGACACCCAACTCAGGAGACGAATTTCAGGAACTGGCCAATACCATGAACGACATGTTGGTCCGGATCCGTCAGGCGGTCGATACACAACACAACTTTTTTGCGGCTGCTTCGCACGAGCTACGGACACCACTCAGTATTTTGCGCACCGAGATCGAAGTAGCCCAGCGCGAAGCGATCAATGACCGGGAGCGGCATTTTCTGTCCAGCCAACTCACCGAGCTACGCCGGTTAAGCCGATTGGTCGATGATTTGCTGGCGATGAGTCAGCTACGTGCGGGTACGCTGCAACTTCGCCCCGAACGTATTGAGCTGGATGATTTAACCTTGTACCTGACCGAGCGATACCACCACGCAATCAATAAGCGGAACCTGTACCTGGCTATTCAACTGGATGAATCCAGCGCATCACTTACCGTTGTGGCCGACCAGGATAAACTGACGAACGTACTGCTGAATTTGCTCGACAACGCGGTTAAATACGCCCGACCCAACACGCAGCTCGACCTGAGCATTGTGGCGCAAAACAACGAAATCGTCTGGTCATTGAGCAACCAGACAAACGTTCCGATTCCCGATCCCGACCGATTGACCCGAGAATTTTATCAGGCGGATGTTCGTCACGACGGCTACGGGCTAGGACTTTGGATCAGTCATCAAATTGTCCGACTCATGGGCAGCTCCCTTACGGTATCCGCAACGAATGAGACATTCCGGGCCGAAGTCCGCTTTAGCGCATAACCGGCAACGTTTGCGCCCCAACAGATTCGTTTTTTGCCAGAAGCGTACTATTGATACTATTCTTCCTCCGAATAACCTGATTTTATGGGTGATATCAGTAAATTTTACAATTTGCGCCTAATTCAACCGATGCCTAATCCAGCTTATTAAAAAGCCTATGAAACAACTATTCGCTACAAACCCGGCTAGCATAACGCCTTTAATTGCCCGACTGGCTTTGGGAATCGTCGTATTTCCACACGGAGCTCAAAAGTTACTAGGCTGGTTTGGAGGTTCCGGATTTGAGGGAACAATGGGTTTTTTGACGGGCTCGGCGGGGCTTCCCTGGATTGTGGGCCTTCTGGTGATTCTAATCGAATTTTTTGGCCCCCTGATGCTTTTTCTCGGAGCGGCCACCCGCGTAGCTGCTCTCGGAATCCTGGGTAACTTCATCGGTATTGTCTTAACTGCTCATTCGTCTACGGGTTTCTTTATGAACTGGGGCGCTGAGGCCAATAAAGAAGAAGGAATCGAATACTTTATTCTGCTGTTTGGCCTGGCCCTGATCGTACTAATAGCCGGAGGAGGTAAGGCGAGTGTAGATGCCGAACTAGCCAAAAACAGATACTAGGAAACTTCTTTTCCTGCGCCTGTATGGCTGTTGGTCAATGACAGCAACTTCAACCGTCTGTGTCTCGCGCCAATGCACATTGTCTATAAATGGACTGGGGCCAATCTTACGTAGATTGGCCCCAGTAATTCTATTAGCTCTGTGTAACAGTGTTTACCGTCTTGCTTCGGCCTTCAATAATTCGCCCGACGACGAGAACTTCAGTTTGTACAACTGTTGCCCAACGGCCAGGTCGACTTTGTACTCGCCGGTCGTTCCTGTAGGTGGGGTATGCAAATCGGCCGCCAGGAATATATAACCACTGAAATTAGCCTGCAAATAGGACGTTATGGCCGACGGTAAGCTGGCCGCATCCAGAATAAGCTGGCGATCAGCGGCTGCCGGTGGTGTCGGAGCACCCGCCGGGCCAGCTGGTTTAGGTCCGGCTACAGCAGTTGTAGACCCAGGACCGGCTACGGCAGTCGTTGAGCCTGGTCCAGTAGGGCCGCCCGGTCCCGCCGGAGCAACCTGCGCTCCTGAGGTATCAAAATGCAACACGACGGGTTGGCCATTGTTGAACAGTTTAACGTCATAGGTGGTCGTTCCATCATGCACGTGCTGCTCAGCCCATCCGTACTTATAGTTCGAATAGGTGCTGTTCAACGTCGTCTTGATAGCGTCCGACAGATTGTCCCGCGAGATGTAGGTAACCGAGTGCGCAGTCTCTAAATTGCTTGGGGCTCCATGCGCATCGCGGAAGGTACCTGTACCGTCGAAATGCACATCAATCCGCTGATTGTTTGACAGGATCTGCACCCGGTATTCCTGCGCAGTCCCATTAATTTGCATCGATTCCGCGACGACAAGCTGATAACCGGCATAGGTCTGATTCAGGTAGTTACTAACCGAAGCGGGTAGCTGGGCCGCCGTCAGGCGCGTAATGATTTCTCCCCGTGGACCAGCGGGCCGGGTGGTTAGCGCTCCGTTCGTGTCGAAGAAATAATCGACGGGTACCCCATTTTGCAGCACCGTTACTTTCGTTCCCCAATAGGTTGTTGTGCCGGGCTGTCTCATTTTTTCGACGCGAATCAGCGTGTAGCCCGATACGTTCTGATCGAGATAGCTTTTTACCGCCGTCGGGAGTGTCGAGGCAGGTAGGGCTACTAAACCCGTTGACACACGGGCACCAAAAAGCGTACTGGTTTCTGTCGACTGGGTTAGATCGGGTGCCAATGCCGTTTTACTGCAACTCGCGTTGAGCAGCAGAACCAGCAAGGCAACGGATAAAATGCTTCGTTTCATTGGTTTTCTTTACGTTGTTTGACCAAAGTTGCCTTAGTCAGATGAAGATTTGCTTAAGATAAAATTAATTCCAGGACGATACGCGGGTTCAGAGATCGCCTGGCAAACGGCTGTTGCTGACGTACTCGCTTCTCCCGTAAAAGATGCTTAGGGAAAGCCGATTTTGCCCACATCAAGCGCGAAGACAGGCCGAGAATGAACCTTTCCAGTTGCGCCTTAAACCAAAGAGAAAAATGCCATCAGCAGGCTGTGGTGTCAAGTTTGAGAACCTGACACCACAATGAACCCTCATTCCGGTTAGGTAAATCCTCATTTCAGTTATTCCATCCGTTTGCTGGTTGGCAACCTTTGCCAAAACAAAAAACACGGGTATGAATATCGTAATCACGGGGTCGATTGGTACCATCGGTAAACCCTTGACCAAGGAGCTAGTCGAGAAAGGCCATTCCGTAACCGTCATTTCCAGCAAAGGCGAGCGACAAGTGGCCATCGAGGCATTGGGCGCAAAAGCAGCCATCGGTTCATTTCAGGACGCCCACTTCCTGACTCAAACATTCAATGGCGCGGATGTCGTGTATCTCATGGAAGCCTGGGAGGGCGTGGGCAGTATCTTTGACAAGAACGTTGATTTTGTGGCCGCATTCGAACGGATCGGTACCAACTACAAAGAAGCGGTCGAGCAATCGGGTGTCAAACGAGTTGTGCATCTGAGTAGCATAGGTGCCCACACGGACCAGGGAACAGGCAGTCTTTCTTTACATAACAAGGTCGAAACCATACTTCGACAACTGCCGGGTGATGTGGGTATCAAATTCATGAGACCCGTCGGCTTTTACACTAATCTTTATCGCTACCTCAACTCCATTAAAACGCAGCATACCATTCTTCAAAGCTACGGTGGAGATCAAAAGGAACCCTGGGTTTCACCGCTGGATATTGCTACAACCATTGCCCAAGAGATGGAAAAACCGTTTGTGGGCAGAACTGTGCACTACCTCGCAAGTGATGAAGTTTCGCCCAATGAAATAGCGCAGCTTCTGGGTGAAGCGATTGGGTTGCCGGATCTGACATGGACCGTTGTTCCGGATGAGCAAATGCTGAGTGAGCTGTTAGCCGCCGGTATGAACCCCTGGATCGCCAATGGCTTTGTCGAAATGCAAGCCGCGCAACGGAGCGGGAGCTTGTACGACGATTTTTACCGACACAAACCCGTTTTGGGCAAAACCAAACTGAGCCAGTTCGCTCAGGAATTTGCCCAGGTTTATCACAATCAACCGAAATAGCCATGAAACAGGTACTCATTACAGGAGCCAACAAAGGGATTGGTTTCGAAACAGCCCGCCAATTGCTGCAAAATGGCTATTACGTGTACATCGGTAGCCGCAGCCTGGAAAATGGTCAGGCCGCTGTCGAGAAGCTGAAGGCGGAGGGATTAACCCAAGTCGAAGCGGTACAACTGGAGGTTACCAACTCCGAATCCGTACGGGCCGCCCGCGAGGAAATAGGTCGTAAAACCGATGTGCTGGACGTACTGGTCAATAATGCCGGTATCAACGGAGGTATGCCCCAGTCGTCTCTGGAAGCCAGCGTTGACCAGTTCGAACGGGTATTCAACACGAATCTGTATGGAGTGGTGCGGGTCACGCAAGCCTTTATCGATTTGCTGAAAAAGTCTGCCCAACCCCGCATTGTCAACGTTTCGTCTAGCGGTAGTTCGCTTACCTTGCAAAGTGACCCTACCTGGACTTATTATTCGCACAAAGCCGCGCTTTATCCTTCTTCGAAAGCGGCAGTGAACATGTACACAATCGACCTGGCTTATCAGTTGAGAGATACCGCCTTTAAAGTCAATGCGGTATGCCCCGGTTTTGTGGCGACCGACTTTAACAATCACCGGGGTACCGGCACCGTTCAGGAAGGGGGCACTCGCATCGCTAAGTACGCCATGATCGGACAGGACGGACCAACTGGGAAATTCATTGCCGAGGAACACAATCCGCAGACCGGCGAAACTCCCTGGTAGCAAACTGCGTATAGAACCTATAACGTTACCCGATGAAAAAGCCAGAAACCGTGTTGCAGAAGGTTGACTCATTGACCCATTTTCACCGGATGTTTGGGCTTCCAAAACCCAAACATCCGTTAGTCAGCTTTATCGATATTGAACAAATGAACTACGAGCCAGCCGTTTTACCCGGCTCTCTGGTACTGAACTTCTACAAAATCGCCTATAAAGCCACTCTATGCGGCAAAGCCCGGTACGGACAAAATTACTACGATTTCAGTGAAGGCGGCCTGGTATTCACAGCACCGGGACAGGTATTTGAAAGCCCCAGTGGCGAGCCTACTACGGGCTATATGGTACTGATTCACCCTGATTTTCTTTTGTCGTACGCAATAGCCAAAAAGATCAAGCAATACGGTTTCTTTTCTTACTCGGCCAACGAAGCGCTTCATGTATCGGATGAGGAAAAAGCAACGATCATGCTGGTTTTCAGGATTATCGATGATGAACTAACTAACCGGATCGATGATTTTAGCCAAGATGTCATTATCTCGCAACTTGAGTTGCTGCTTACCTATAGCAACCGGTTCTACAAGCGACAATTCCTTACCCGCAAAGCCGTCAACAACGACCTGCTGCAAAAGCTGGACGATCTTTTAGACGATTATTACGCAAACCAAACCTCGTTGAAACAAGGTATTCCTACGGTCCAGTATCTTGCCGACCGGCTGCATCTATCGCCCAGCTACCTAAGCGATATGCTGCGCGTATCAACTGGTCAGAATGCCCAGCATCTCATCCACCATAAATTGGTCGAAAAAGCAAAAGAACTTTTGTCAACGTCGCAGCTGTCGGTTTCCGAGGTCGCTTACCAGTTGGGTTTTGAGCACCCTCAGTCGTTCAGTCGGTTGTTTAAATTAAAGACGGCTCTCTCTCCGGTGGCATTCAAACAGTCGTTCAATTAGGTCTTCGTATCCACCGATTCTCCTGGCCCTTTTCTGCATTTTCTGACGCACCGCGCTGGTCATGATCCTTTTCGAACAGCAAATTCCTTCCCGAAAGTAAGTGACTACTTACCCCCGCCTGACCGATACTACCCCACCGCAGGACGCATTAGTTTGCTTAAGTGACGGCAGGCTTACGGTCAATTCTTCTGGCACGTCCAACGTTTCAGAACATACCCGCTGGTTTGAGAGCTTTTAAAACAATAAGACCCTAAACCAGCGGGTTTTATTCATTTCATTTTTCAAACACCCGTTTTTGTCGATTAAACAAGCCTTTTAAGGCTTCTGCCATGCATTTTGGCACATCGGTGATGCTTTTTGGCACGCGGGTGGGCCTTTTTTTTTGTCTCTTTAAGTCTCAAAACCTTGTACCCATTGACCGGCAGGCTACCGTACGGTAGCCGTCAATTTTCTACTTGAGCGTTATCGCTATCGCCAAATTATTGTACTCAATTAGTCTAGTTAAACAACCATGAAACTGCATCTACCGTCTGTTGGCCGCCTTATCCTGATCTTATTAACCATAGGCTCGGCAACAATGGCCCAGCAGAGGAAAATTGACAGCCTGAAGACGGTACTCGTTCATAGGCTGCCCGACACGACCCGTGCCAACACCTATTATGATATCGCTAATCTGTTTTATAAGCAGAACCAATCCGACTCAGCGCTCAGCTACCTAAAGCGCATGCAGCCTGTTTGTCTGCGTGCCCATTACTGGATTGGTCTAGGCGATTACAATCGGCTTAGCGGGGTCATTCTTGTGCACCAGGGCTTATTCGAAGATGCATTAACGTTTTATCAAAAGTCATTAGCGGAATACAGTAAGGTCAATGCGTCAAAAGCTGTTGCAACAGTGTACCACAACATGGGATTGCTTTACAAGATGATCGGGCAAAATCAGGGTGTCCTGGCGTACAGTAGACAGGGGCTTGATTACATGCAGAAGGCTATTGCGCTCAACGAGCGTTTAGGGGCGGTTCAATCGTTGAGAAGTAATTACATCAACATAGGAATCCTCTACGAAGACTTTGGCGATTATAAATTAGCTCGAAACTATTTTTACAAAGCACTGGCTCCCATTGGTCAAACGGAAGTAACGTCGGAAGATGCCCGTATCCTCTACAACAATCTGGGTAAGAACTATACGGTTGAAGGCCAGTACCAGAAGGCCATTACCTATCTTGAAAAAGCATTGGCAATTAACCTGGCCGTCAGGAAAGTTAGCAGTCTCATTCATAACTACCGGAATCTGGCAACGGCTTACAATGGTTTAAAACAACCGGATAAAGCCATTCAGTATACAGAAAACGCGCTAACACTGAGCAAACAGTCAAAGGATGCGTCGCTGGTTAGTACGGTGTACGCCACGGCGGCTACTGTATATGCCGATGCCGGTCAGTACGATAAGGCGTACGCGTCTCTGGTGCGTAACAAGCGTATAGATGACTCCTTAATGACTATTGCCAAAACACGTACGATCAGCCAGTTGGAGGGAAAGTATGCCACACAGCAAACTCAGGCGCTGGCTACCATTAAAGCCAATCTGGAACTGGCCCGAACGCAGACCATAGCGCGCATGGAGGCTAAGAAGGCAAACCAAATTGCAACCATCCAGTCGGAAGAGAAACGCCGGGTGGCTCAGATCCGAGCGATGGCCGATATTGAAAAAACACGCGCTGTCGCAGAGCTGCAAACGAAGTACGACACCCAGAAAAAAGTACATCGGATTGCCGAACTTGATCAGTACAATCGACAGCGTACCCGGCAAATCCAGTACATGACCGGTGGGCTGGGAGCGCTACTGCTTCTGTTGAGCGCGCTGGTCGGACAATACACGATTATCCGGCGGACCAATCGACGCTTGTCGATCCAGAACGAAATTATCACCGTTAACAGTCAGCAACTGATGAGTCAGTCCGATCAACTGCGCACGTTGATGAAGGAATTGCACCACCGCGTCAAGAATAACCTGGCTATCGTTTCGAGCCTGCTTAAACTCCAGTCGAGCCGACTCGACGATGAAAAAGCAATTCAGGCTGTACGGGTTGGGCAGCAGCGGGTTGAAGCGATGTCGTTGATTCACCAGCGGCTGTACCAGACCGATCAGCTCACGGCTGTCAACATGGCCGAGTACCTCACCGATTTGGCGTATAGTCTCATGCGGGCCTACGGCTATCAGCACGACAAGTTTACGCTACAACTCAACGTCGATCTGCCCGAGTTGGATGTTGATGTTGCCATACCGCTGGGCTTGATTGTGAATGAGCTGGTAACCAATGCTTTCAAATACGCTTATTCAAACAACCCCTGTCCCTTGTTACGCATCAACCTCTACCGAAACAAGAATAACCTCAATGCAAACATGATGCTTGAAGTGCAGGACAACGGGCCGGGTATCGACGTTCGTGAGTGGCAGGGACCAAACAAATCCAAATCGTTCGGCAAACGCCTGATCATGTCGCTCAGCGAACAGCTGGATGGTCAGGGCGAATGGCTTAAGCAAAATGGTACGCTCTTCCGGCTGTCGTTTCAAAATACAAGGCTGTCTACGGCCTAGCCAACGGGCTATGACCCTGCATTTCTTGTTGTTTATCAGCTTATTGAGCCACGTAAACGCAGACATTTAATCATACGCTTTACCTCCTTTTAGTTACGTTTATGAATAACTCTGAACGCGTTCAGATCCTCGTAGTAGAAGACGAGCCCATCTTAGCCATGGACCTATCAGATACCCTGGAAGCCGAAGGCTACTGCGTGGTCGGCATTGCCAACAATGGCCCCAAAGCCCTTCAATTGTTTCACAACCAACCTGTTGATCTTGTCCTATGCGATATTATGATCAAAGGCGAATGGGACGGGATTGAAACCATTCGCCAGCTCATGACCAAACGCGCGGTTCCCGTTATTTACCTGACCGCCCTAACGGACCGCGATACGTTGGATCGGGCCAAACAAACGTACCCAGCTGCCTATCTCAACAAGCCCTGGCAATTGTCCAGCCTGCGTACCGCTATTGAACTAGCCATTCACAACGCCACGTTGCGCACTTCGCCAGTTCCCGCCGAACGCGATAACAACGGCCGCGAAGCACTGCTTCAGATTAACAACTACCTGTATATCAGACAAAATTATCAGTTCGTCCGTATCGACCTGAACGAATTGCTTTACCTGGAAGCTGACAATTCGTACACGAAGCTGGTTACGTCCAATCGCAAATACATCCTACGCTTGACACTTAGTAATATGCTGGAGCGGATCAACCAGCCAGGATTGGTACGCATTCATCGATCGTATGCCATCAATATCAACTACGTTGAATCGTTCAACGATGTAGAGGTTAGCATCGGTCCTCAGCTGTTACCGCTTAGCCGGAGTTGTAAAGATGATTTTATGCGCCATTTTTTACAGCGCTAATCTACTTACTCCCTCACAAAACTCTACCATTCACCTACCAAAGGCCGTTATTCACTGCTTTTCTCCGGCACGGTGGTTTGGCACCGGGTACTTTTGGTTCATCAACTGACTGATCCTAACCCAACCTTTCTCTGCTTATTCTCCCAGCCGTTCACCAATTCACGCACCAGACAATTCGACCTTTCTCTTTCAACTAGTACCTCTCGTATGATCAACTGATTCTGACCTGACCGTACTAAGACGGCAAAGGCCGGAACAAACACCAGCAGCCTTCTTCCCGACAGATGGAGCTTTAAACCCAAAAAGATCATGGAAAAACTTGTCATTACCCCGATCCTTCTTCTTTCCATTACTTCGGTCTTTGCCCAGAACAACGTCACCATTACGCAGACGGGCGGAGCCAGTAATACAGCATCCGTCACCCAATCAGGTGAGGGGAACAGCGTCAGCATCAGCCAGACGGGTGGTGCCGTCGCTGATGGTAGTAAGCCCGGTAATCGGGTGAGCCTACAGGTGCCCCAAGGTACCGAAACGACGATCAGCCAGCGGAATACCGGCCCCAACGTAGTCGAGATTTCGCAGGAAGGTAAGGCGACAGCAACGATCAGCCAGTCGTCCGAAACGGGTGAGAATTTTATCAATTCGCTCCCAGCATCCTCACCCAACCGACCGAAGAATAAGCCTGTGAAACGGCAAAACCGGCGGCAAAACTAACCCTTTACTCATTTCTATTTCTTAAAACTCATGAAAAAAGTATTCCTTACCAGTGCGGCACTGATGGCTTTTGCCGCAGCGAGCTTTGCGCAGACCAACACGGCGACCACCGAACAAAACGGTACCCGCCAAACGGCTAAACAAGTGCAGACGGGTAACTACCTGAAGTCAACGGTTAGCCAGAACCAGACTACGGGAACGAACGTAGGCAACTTTGCGGCCACTCGTCAGGAAAGCACCGGTTCGGCCGGCAACGACGCTGCCGTTCGCCAGGATGTTGGTTCCCGCGGTAACCGGGGCTACGTAACCCAGGTAGGCGGTACAGGGAACCTAAGTTCCATCACTCAAAGTAATGGTAGTGGTGGTGGATCGCTACAGGTGACCGAAGGAGCTTCGTCTTCCGAAGTACGTGCGGCTGGTGGTAACTGGGGCGGTATTTACCAACAAGGATCGAACAACAAAGATGTATCGATCAACCAGAGCAATAACAGCAGCAAGAACTTTGGCGAAATTACGCAGTATGCCAGCGGTACCCGGCCGACCTCAATCGAGCAGTCAACGGGTTCGGTAAACAACGAGGCCCGTATCAACCAGGGAACAGCTGAGCGAGCAGCAACCAATGTAGCTGCTCGCATTCAGCAGAGTGGTAACAGCCGCGAGAATAAAGGAACAATTACCCAGGCTAATGAAGGAAGCGTCGCTGGCATTTACCAGAACAATACGTCGTCAGGCAACGAAGCGACGATTGACCAGATCGACAACGCCCGGTTTGAAACAGCAAACATTTTCCAGAACGACAACGCCAGTAAAAACAAAGCGTCTGTGATCCAGAGCGGATTTGGTGATGTGGCAACTGTCTACCAAACTGACAATAGTGTAGGGAACGTAGCTACCATCGAGCAGACCGGTTTTGGCAGTGACCGCGCCCAAATTAATCAGCAGTATAACGCAACGAATAACCAGGCGACAGTTCAGCAGCAGGGATCTTACAACGACGCGCAGATCAATCAGTATAATGTAGCAAATAGCCAAGCCACTATCAAGCAGGATTTGGCTTCAACTGCTGGGTTTGGCAACATAGCCCAGATTAACCAGGGCGAGCAGGGCGGTACCCAATCGAAGAACAATACGGCATCCATTACGCAGAGTTTCAGCGAAAACCAGGCCCGGCTTTTGCAGGTCGGTACCGGTAACATGGCTACGCTTACGCAAACCGGGGACGGTAACCTGATTCAGTCGATAGACGGTAAAGCAGGCAGCTTTGCTACACAGCGGGGTAACGACAACATGCTGACGGTTATGCAAGACTCCGGCAGCTCGGCTCCTTACGTGAAAAACGTGGCCAATGTATCGCAGCTTGGCAACGGAAATACCGCAACGATTATGCAGACGGGTCGTAACTAATAGCCGTCAGGTGTAAACTGTAAACAGGCCGTGGTCGTCAGGCAGTCTGCCGATCACGGCTTATGTATCGGATCATTCCATGCTCTTTCGCGTCCTTTTCCTGTTGTTGATTGGGGTTCCTGGGGTATCTGCCCAAACTAATCCCGTTAGCTCACCGGAGGTATTCTGGCAACTGACTGCCGGTACAGCGCCTGCTGTCACGTCACCTGCCAATGAGGTAATGTTGCAACAGGCGGGTATGGGTAATCAGGCCACGATAGCGGTACTGGGGCAGCAGAATCAGGTTAGCCTAATGCAGACGGCCAATGCGAACGCAGCTACGGTGCAGCTGACAGGACAGGCGAACCAGCTTCAACTGAACCAAGCCGGTGGTGGAAATCGATTTACCCTTGGGCTCGATGGCAGTACTAATCAACTGCGTGTGAGCCAAAGCGGTGGCGACGTAATCAGCTTGTTGGGTTTATCTGGTAGCAATGCCCGAATCGATATGATTCAACGGAACGGCAACAACACAATCATGGCCGACGGCTTGACCATTCCCACTACCTCGACGGGAATGGGCGTCGCTAATCTCAGGATCGAGCAATCAGGTGGCGCAACCGTCCGCATTCAGAACGGCCTGTCAATCAAACAGTAAAGAAACGATTTATGCGCTGGCTTATCTTCCTGCTTACTAGCGGTTTGCTGCTTAGCTACGGTGGTTACGCACAGGACCCGGATCTGGAAGGACGGCTCGAAGAAGCGGTGATGGACGAAACGATTGTCGAACAGGAAGGTACGCAGACCCTGATGCTGGATCAGACGCGCAGTAAGATTGGCCGCGATTTTTACGAAGCGTTTTTTCGGCGTTACGCGGAGTTGCCCAAAGTAGTTAGTCAGCCGGTTTCCACCGATACGACTCGTCGAATTGATCCTAACCTCGAACTCGATCTGACGGCCTTCGTGGTCACCATCGATGAGCTACCCGCTTTCGGTGTCGGCACGACGGTCGTTGTGGTATCGCTCAACGATCAGGTACTCTGGCAAAACTACGTGCAGGCGCGGGCCGACATTCTCGAAGCCTACGCCTTTGATGCTGCTGAACTGATCAATCAATACGTCATCAATTATCAGGAGGTGCAAAATCAGCTCGAAAACGCCGATCAGCGGGGTACGGGCATCTTTTAAGACTGGTTGCAGAGTTACCGTTCAGGGATCAAGGCTGACCAATTCATGTACGCACCGGGGCTTGTCTATCAGTCTGTTAATTTGTTTCCAACGATGAACAAACTACTACTCGTGTTTTTGCTGCTGACCGGAGCTGCTACCACATACGGCCAAAGCTTCGTCTATCACCCCAACAATCCCAACTTTGGCGGGAACACCTTTAACTACGCCTGGATGCTTAGCTCAGCCACGGCGCAGGACCGGACCACCGACCCATCGGCCAAAAAAAACGCGACGACCGGCACTCAGACCAGTACGCTCGACAGTTACGCGCAGAGCCTGCAAAACCAGTTGCTGAGCCGGATCACCAGCAACCTCATCAGCAAGCAGTTTGGCGAATCGACGCTGAAGCCCGGCACCTACACGTTCGGCGATTTTCAGGTTGAAATTTCTAATGGCACCGATGGCGTCGTCGTACGTATCGTTGACGGAAAGGGGGGCGAAACGTCGATTACGGTACCTTACTTCTGAACCAGATAAGTTACCCGACCAATACACTACCAATAACGATCACTATTCCCCGAACTTGTTACGCCAATGTCTATTCGCTGTCTGCTCCGCCCGCTGGTGCTGACTACCTTCGTAAGCCTGTTAAGCGGCTGCACGGCTTTTTTTTATCAGCCTACCGGTCCGCGTCGGGCGCGGCTAGGCGAGACAACGCCCACCACGACCACGCTTCGGTCGCTGCCACCGGCGAAGGAAAAAATCGTGGCCGCCGTCTATAAATTCCGTGACCTGACGGGGCAATACAAACAGACCGAAACCGGCACCGGTTTTTCGACGGCTGTCACGCAGGGCACGACCAATATTCTGCTTAAAGCGCTGGAAGAAAGCAACTGGTTTGTACCCATCGAACGGGAAAACGTTAGTAACCTGCTCAATGAACGCAAGATTGTCCGCTCCAGCGTAGCGCAGTTTAAGGATGGTGAAAACCTGCCCCCGCTGCTCTTTGCGGGAATCATCCTGGAAGGGGGCGTGGTGTCCTACGACGCCAACATCATTACCGGGGGTGGTGGGCTGCAATACTTTGCTGCGGGCGGCTCGACACAATACCGGCAGGACCGCGTAACGGTCTACCTACGGGCTGTAGCGACGAAAACAGGTAAGATTCTTAAAACCATTTACACCTCCAAAACCATTCTGTCGCAGACGGTCAACGCCAGTTTATTTCGGTATGTTACGTTTAAACGACTGCTGGAAACTGAAACAGGACTGACCACTACCGAACCGGGGCAGATGGCCGTGACGGAGGCCATCGAAAAAGCCGTCGAGGGCCTGATTATCGAAGGAGTACGCGATGGGCTGTGGGCCGCCGAAGATAAGCAGGCCGGTCCAATGAAGAAAGTGCTCGATGCCTATGACACCGAAAAGACCCGCATGAGCGAGACCGACGTGTACGGCATCCGCCCTGAAATTGACGCGCCGTTGATCACCATCCAACCGTATGCCGGTGTCATGCGCTACTCCGGCGACTATGCCCGACACACGATGAAGGGGGTATATGGCGCATCGATGGACGTTTATTTCAGCTCGAAGTTCGGTATACAGGCCAATGCCGCGACCGGAACACTGGCCAGCGAAGGAGCCTTTTCGTCCCGTATTTCGTCGCTTGAAGGAAACCTGATCTTCCGACCAACACCCTTTCAACACTGGACTTCACTGTTGTTCATCGGTGTGGGTATGGTGTCGCGGGCGGGAACCAGTCCATTCAACTGGCAGGGCGATCGCTATTTACAGGCGCAGGGGGGCGCCGGCATTCAGTATTCATCGAATGGCCTGATCGGCTTCCGGTCAACAATCTCGTACAACCAGCCGTTTACCGACGCACTCGACGGCATCACGGCCGGCACACGCAATGACTACTACCTGCGGGGCACAGCAGGGCTGACGCTGAATATCGGCAGTATCTACCGGCCCAAGAGCACCACCGTCAACACCCGTAACTAATCCTACCTCATCCGCCAATTGCCGTGATTACCCGTCTTCTTTTCCCCAAATCTGTCTATCTCGTTCTGACGCTCCTGGCTGGCCTTGCCGGACTGGTGGGCTGTAATGAAGATGTCTATGTCGACCCGGTGCAACTGACAACGGTACGTGGTCGGGTGGTATACAGCCTCGATCAGCAGCCGGTGCGCAATGCGACGGTCAAATTAACCCCCGGCAGTCGCGTCGTCTCGACCGATTCGTCAGGTGCGTTCCGCTTCGACAGCGTTGTCGTTGGTAACTACACTATACAGGCGTCGAAAGCGGGCTACGGTACGCAGGTGGCGACAGTAGCCGCGTCGGTGGCGACAGCACCGGTTGTAACCATCCAGTTGACGGACGATAAAAGTCAGAACCGACCGCCCACCACGCCGGTGCTGGTCGCTCCCGCGCTGAACAGCACGGCTCAGTCGACAACGCTGACGCTGAAATGGACGTCAACCGACCCGAACCGTGACACGCTGATCTATAATGTGCTGCTGTACCGGGCGGGCTCCGCAACGCCAACATCATCCTATACGGGCCTGACTGCCGACTCGGTTATCGTCTCTGGGCTGGATTACAACACAACTTATCTCTGGCAGGTCATTGTCAGTGATAATGTGAATACGACAAACGGCCCCGTCTGGTCATTTAAGACGGGTTCCTACCCAGACTACAGCTACGTTTTTGTTCGGCGAATGAACGGCCGCTTCCAGATTTTCGGCGCGACGACCGATGGGACTGCCAGCCAGCTCACGCGGGAGGGCAGTAATTGGCGACCTATCGTCAGTCCGAACCGTCGGCAGATTGCGTTTATCTCCAATACTGACACGGAGCTTCAGCTGTACCTGATGAACATGGATGGCAGCAATCGGCAACAGGTAACGTCGGTACCCATTGCCGGGCTAGCAGCGGCTGACCTGTCGTTTTGTTGGTCGCCTGACGGTACGCAGCTCCTATACCCGAGCAACGACCGACTCTACGCGGTCCGTACTGACGGAACCGGGCTTCGGACGGTAGCCCTGGCCAGTAGCGGCCGAATCTGGGCGGGTTGTGACTGGACTCCGCAGGGCAACCGCATTGCGGCCCGAACGACGGGTACGAGCCTGTATGACAACGAGCTGAGCGTGTTTGGGTCCGATGGCAGTTCGGCCCGGACGGTCTACGCCCGACGCGCAGCCCGCGTGGGTAACCCGGTTTTCTCGGTCAACGGCCAACAGATCGTGTTCTCCGCCGATTCAACAGATTTTCAGAACGAGCAGGGTCGACAGCTTGACGCCCGGCTATACCGGCTCAATCTGACAACCGGCGCGGTAGCTGATCTGTCACAGAATCAGGTGAGCACCAGCTCGCAAAACCTGACTGGAAAAACCGCCGGAACGAACGATCTCGAACCGCGCTTTTCACCTACCGGTGCCAGTCTGATCTTCACTAATACCGACAATACCGGCATTGGTCAGCGGAATGTATACACGGCCGACGCTGACGGTAAAAATCGGAAGCTACTGTTGTCGCAGGCCGAAATGCCTTATTGGCGATGAGCGAGCCTACTTAACGAGTGTATGATACAGAACGTGCTTATTTCGCGTGACTCTTTTGCCACTTCTTCTGCTCTCGTTTGCTCATTTCCTGTTGGATAATCGGTTCAGGATGCTCCGCCAGGTAATTCTCTCGGGGCTCCAACCGACCCGCCTTCTGTTGCTCCCCAAGCCAGAATCGAATGGGTACGTAGGCCCAATACTGCTTCTGATCCGTTGGCTTACCATTTTTAATCACCGGCGCTTCGTAGTTGTAGTGCACGGTAAACCGAACGTGCGGACCGAAATCGTAATTTTCTCCCCCAACGATACCCAGTGGCGTTCCCGCTTCGACAAACTGACCCGGCTCAACAAAGATGCTTTTTTGCCGCAAGACCGTGTAGGTGGCAAAGCTACAGTCGGCATGATTGATCTCGACCATGTTATCACTGCGGTTAAAACCCAGATGTGTCCCGCTGGGCATGGCATCACTACGCACCGCCGATACGGTTCCCCGGCGAGCCGCAAATACCGTGTCTCCACTATTCATTTTGATAGCCAGCGAATACCAGTCTTTGGGGTCTGCTTCGCCCGCGTAGAGTTTGCCAATGTACGGTAATTCAACCGCACTAACCCGTTTGCCCGGACTGGCAGGGAGCAGATATATCAATGCCGTATCGACCTTGGTTTGTTTACAGCCTTTTACCGAACTGAAGCTGTAGCGAAACGAATTTGATTGATTGGGTTCGGGTTGTAATTTGAAAAGCGACTGCTGTCCCGGCCTGACCTCAGTTCGATAAGGGAATGTTGTCGAGGACCGCAGGCCGTTCAATTCGCTGAACGTAACGGTGATTGAATAAGGACAGAAAGCGGAATTTCGGCAGGAAAAGACGTAGGCCCCCGTGTTATCTTTTTCGTAAAATACCTCAACGGGAGATTGGGCGTTGGCGTTGGCGAAAAGCAAAAAGGACAAGCCGATGAGCGAGAGCAAACGAATCATGACAGACGGAACTATAAAGTAGTGGTGTAGAAAAGCGGGCGAAAATAAGCATTTTCGGCAATCGTTCGCGGCTGTTTACGATTTGTCGGCAATCGACAAGTAATCACAGAGCGCTTACCCTATATTCTGGCTCATCCTTATATCTTGCCGTTTATCGGTCAAACCTTCAACGCATGTATTCGGATTTAGAGGAATTAAAGGAGTTGTTGCTCGTAACACAGGCCCACCTGCGGGTGCTCGAACAACTCGAAGCGGAGCGGATCGCTAAAGAGACGGGGCAACCCTTACGACTGATTGAGCAGCGCATTCAAACGCTGGCGGAAGAAATATTGGACATTGTTCGGGAAGAAAATTCGTAGCCTGAAAAAAGCAAGACAGTGCTTAGTACAACTTTCTCCCAGAAGTTGACCAAAACTGTTTTAATCGATTACCAGCCCTAACGCTCATACTCCGTGAAGCTTATAAAAAAAATACAACAGTTACTCCTTGAGCCCCTTCAAGCGCAACTCCAGCAAATACAGGTTCAACTCAGACAAGCTAAGGAGGACAACGCGGCCACCAAACTAGTGATGGGGGCCATGCTGGCTAAATTTGCGGGTCAGGCTTCCTCAATGAAGGATGCCGAATTTAAGCTATTTTCTCAGTTCGGTGATGACGGTATTATTCAATACTTAATCAGCCACGTCAAACCGCGCGTCGATACGTTCGTTGAATTCGGCGTTGAAGATTATGAAGAAGCCAATACACGTTTCTTGATGATGAACAACAATTGGAAGGGCCTGATCATCGATGGTTCGTCACACTTTATTGATCACATTAAGACCAGTTCGTTTTACTGGCGCTACAGCTTAAAAGCCATTAGCAGCTTTATTACCGCCGAAAATATCAATCAACTATTGGTCAACAATGGCATTGCTGGCCAGATCGGCTTGCTTAGCATCGACATCGACGGTAACGATTATTGGGTGTGGAAAGCCATCACGGAGGTAGAGTCCGACATTGTGGTGATCGAATACAACAGTTTGTTTGGCTCTGATCGATCGATCACTGTTCCGTACAGACCTGATTTTATGCGACAGGAAGCTCATTACTCATATTTGTACTTTGGCGCTTCACTGCCCGCCTTGTGTGATCTGGCGCTTGAAAAAGGGTACGCGTTTGTGGGCTGTAATCAAGCGGGTAACAATGCTTATTTCGTAAAAAAAGACAAGCTAAATGGCATACCGGCTTTGTCGGTCGAGGAGGGTTATGTGTATTCCCGTTTTCGAGAAAACCGAAACCAGGAAGGCATTATGACTCACCTGGACGGGGTCGAACGAAGGCCCCTTCTGACAGGGCTTCCAGTTATCAACACAAAAACGAACGCCCAGGAATATTTGTAAAACAGACAACAAAAACGAACGCAGCTTACCGATTTCCCGGCGCAGCAGATGCATGTTTTTCACCAGCAAGGCAAAGCCGGTTCATTTACTGCGTTTGAGCATCTGTCTGTCCTGAGACGTTCTTAGTGGGTTTTGGGGTTGACGAGCGGGTTATTAGCATAGTTGGGACATCGACAACAAGACCCGGTTCCAGCTGAAAACAGATCAGAAGACGATACCAAACTGAAAGCCAACCGTGAACGAGGTTGCATGATCATTACCAAAGCGAACCGGTAGCGGAACCGCGACAAAATAACTATTCGTGGGACCTTTTCGAACGATTTTGTTTAATACAGGCGTGAATCCGTAGCGGCCTGAGGTTTCGAATGCCAGGCGAGTGGCAAGTGTAAAATCTTTGCCCAGGTTCATTAACACGCCCGGATGAAACAGCACGTTGGCAACCCGGCTATTTCCATTTTCCGCGCGAATGAGCGGAACAACTTCCACAGAAAAGCCAAGTTGTTTGGTCTTCCAGAGGTTCAGACCAATAGGAAGCCCCACCACGTAATACCGGTCGAAGTTGGTTTCCGTCCCGGTTTCGTTTCGGGTAATGAGCGGATGCAAAACGCCCAAGTACCCGACCATGCGTGGGTAAGTTACCGTTGGTTGCGTTTGAGCCAATAGGTTGGCTTGAGGTGACAGCGCCAGCAGGACGACACACGTAAATAGACCAAGGATAGTTTTTGAGATTCTCTGGTTCGGCGCAGGTAGCCAACCAGAAACGACGTAGATCTTGTTCATGGAAGAGGTATACTTTTCGGCAAGAATACGTCTTCGCTCACTGAAGAAATAGAACAGATTTTACCCGTTTGGACCGGCTTTACGTTTGGAGTTATTTTTTCGGTATTGGGACGGATTTTGGCCCATCATTTTTTTAAATATCCGCGTAAAATGACTTTGGTCGGAGAAGCCGGTCAGGTACGCGATCTCCGATAACGAGTGAGAAGTCGTCTCTAATAGCTGAATGGCTTTTTCAATGCGTAGCTTGCGAATATAATCCCCAAAGGTCAGGTTGTCGAAGTACTGGGCGAAAGCACG
The DNA here is from genome assembly GCF_023196085.1 of Spirosoma liriopis. Lineage (NCBI taxonomy): Bacteria > Pseudomonadati > Bacteroidota > Cytophagia > Cytophagales > Cytophagaceae > Spirosoma > Spirosoma liriopis. Next base: position 66,771 of record NZ_JALPRF010000011.1, on the reverse strand, counting down.
CGACAGGTACGTTGGATTGACCTGCAAGGACTGGGCAACCGTTGACAGGCTCAGGCTCAGGTTCGTGTCAATGTGGTCTTGAATCAACTCTTTTAGCTCGGCTGCCCAGGGAGGTGGATTTAATTTCCGATCCCTTATTTCATGCAGGTACGTAGTAAAAAAACGAAGAAGCAAATGCTCTTCCGGCTGCTGAGTGTGTTTTTGGTTTTGAAGATGAGTCGCCCAACTGTAGAGCGCATCATAGATAATGATGCCTTGCGTTAATAAGGCGTAATCATCCTGAATGTTGTGGGCCAATCCGGCTGAAATAGCCCACAAACCGGCGGCTTGCTGAGCGAGTTCATGATGATCCGTGTCTGCTCCCCGGACAATAGGAGCCATTGTCTGAAGTGCCGGATCGGTTAGCTCATATTTTTTGAGAATGTAATCGAAGGTGCAATCCTGCCCGTAGTGCGAAAACTCCACATCGGGAACATCGAAAGGGATGCCACCTAAGTTTTTGGCTTTTTCAATGACCTGCTCAGTCGGAACAAATAAGAACTGAGCGTCTTTGTCGACGAACCGCAGAATCAGCCAGGGACAAGCTAGACGGTCAATTTTGGGACGTTGCCGGGTAATCCAGATCATAGTGATCATATTTTAACGGCAAGATTACGCAAAGGCTTCAAACGAACCAGCGTATCTTATCGATTAACTTTTTGGGAGGTAAGTACATAGAATACCCAACACATCTCGCTTTCTTGTCCGGAGCGTTTACCAGATTGCGTCTAAATCATACCTTTGGATCAGTCACCGATTCCCGATGCTGTTTGGCATAATCCGACGGCGATACGTTGAACAAGTGTTGAAACGCTTTTCTAAAATACTTTACATCCTCGAAGCCAACCTGACTGGCTACTTCGGAAACCCGCAGGGATGACGTGGCCAGCAACTGAGCCGCGCGTTTCATCCGCACATCGCGGATAAACTCAATGACGGTCTGCCCCGTAATGGCTTTGATATGCCGGTAAAATACGGATTGGCTCATGCCCATTTCTCGCACCAGCATCGGCACCGAAAAATCCGGATCGCTCATGTGCGTTTCGACAAGCTGCATGGCTTTCTCGAGCAACTGCCGTTCTTCGTCGGGGATAGCGATGTCACTGGGTTCGAGCAGGATTTGCCGTTGGTAATAGTCGCGAAGCCGAAACCGGTTTTGTAGCATAACCGACAGCTTGGTAAACAGCACCTGCGGATTGAATGGTTTAGCCATGTATTCGTCAGCGCCCGTCTCAAGCCCTTCCAGCTCGTGCGTAGCCGCCACCCGCGCCGTCAGCAGCACCACCGGAATATGGCTGGTTTTGGGATGCTGCTTGATCGTCCGGCATAGTTCAAGTCCATTGCTACGGGGCATCATCACGTCACTGACAACGATATCGGGTAGCAGCTCAAGCGTTTTTGACCAGCCATCGAGCCCATCAACTGCCGAATACACCTTGAAGGCGGGATCGAGCAGACGAATCAGGTACTGCCGCAGGTCGTCGTTGTCTTCCACGATCAGAACACGGGCCGCTCCGGGGGGTATACCAACCGGGGGGGTATCGTGTAAGGGCAGGTCATCAAGTTGAGGGGTCGGGTCGGGGTCGGGTACTTCGTCGGCTGCGATTGCCGTCCGAATGTCGTCGGGCGGAAGGTGCGCGTGGCCAAACGGTAGCCGAAGCGTAAAGGTCGTGCCAGCCCCCGGCGAACTTTGTACCGCTACGCTGCCCTGATGCGCTTCGGTAAACTGCTTCACCAGCGACAAGCCTAGCCCGGTACCTGTTACGCGTAGTGTGTCCGTTTGCGACGCCTGGTAATACGGGTCAAAAATTTTGTCGACCTGATCACTCGGCATGCCCACACCCCAGTCGCGCACCGTAATCTGTAGGTAGTTATCCTGCAAGACGGTATTCTGAAAAACCGCCGGTCGGTCGGGCGAGCCGATACGGGCAACGGTAACCTGAATCCTTCCCCCAGCGGGTGTGTATTTAAACGCATTGGAAAGCAGGTTGGTCAGCATAATTTCCAGCTTACTGCGGTCAACATACAGCGCTATATTTTCAGCGGGAAGTTGCAGCGTGTAATCAAGGTCTAATTCTTCAGCCTTTAGTTTAAAGATCAAAAAGATCTCGGATAGAAACGGAATAATGTCCTCGCGGCTGGCTCGCAGGGTAATGTGTCCCGTTTCTGCCTTGCGAAAATCAAGCAGTTGATTGACCAGATCGAGCAGTTTACGGGTTTGCTGGTGCATCAGCAGAATTCGCTCCCGGACCTGCGTAACCGTTATGTTCGTTGATGCGGCTAATTCGTCCATCGGTCCCAGAATAAGCGTCAGCGGGGTACGAAGCTCGTGCGACACATTGGTAAAAAACCGGAGTCGGCTATCGGTAACTTCTTTTTCCTGTTCGGCCTTGTACTGTTCAAGTGCCAACTTATTTTGCAGCGCCTGCTGAGCCAGTTCTGTCCGGCGGTAGAACCAGAGTGCTCCCGTTATAGCGCTGATACCGAGCAGGTACGCCCACCAGGTACGCCACCATGGCGGCAGAATGGTAATACGCATAACAGCAGGCTGCGCGGACCAGATGCCATCATCATTGCTGGCGTTGACCCGGAACACGTAGTCACCGGCGGGGAGGTTGGCGAAGGTAGCCATGCGTTGCCCCGGCGCGGGCCGCACCCAGCCGTTCGTGTACCCCTCAAGCTGATAGACGTATTGTTGCTTCTGCGGGTTCGCGTAATTAAGCCCGACAAATTCAACCGAAAAATCGTTTTCCGACGCGTTTAGCTCAATACGAGGCTTTTGCGTCAAAGGTTTTGTCAGCAGCACGCGTCCATTGAGCGTATCGCCAACCGTAACCAACTGGTTCAGCACGTGCAGACCCGTAATCTGGGCAATGGGCCGATACGGATTTTGCTGAATCTGCCGGGGTTGAAAAAAGGTAATGCCGTTGGTTCCGCCGAAATACAAGGTGCCGTCGGAGGATTGGAATGCAGCGCCAACTTTGAACGAATTACTTTGCAGCCCGTCGCTGATGTCGAAGTGGAGCAACTGCCTGGTTTGCGGAACAAATTTATACAGTCCGGCTCCCCCGATCCAAATATTTCCCGCGCCATCGGTTAGTAAACTTTCGATATCAGTTTCAGGGATTTGTTGCTGGTATCGGTCAATGCGTTCTCGTCCGTGCGCGTCCGTCGAGAGCCGGTGCAGCCCTCCGCCGATAGTCCCGATCCAGAGATTGCCCCGACCGTCGTTGAGCAGGGGCCACGTATAGTTAACAAGCAGGCTGTTCGGATTGCGGGGATCGTGCGTAAACTGCGATACCAGATGCAGTGAATCAGGCTGCGGTCTTAGTTTGAGCAATCCAGCGTCGCGGGTGCTTACCCAAAGGACATTGCGGGTAGAATCGTAAAGTAAGGCTGTCAGTTGGTGCGTGGGCAATATCCCGTTTTTCCCGTCGTAATGCCGGAGGTAGTGACCGTGCCGATTCAACTGGTGCATACCGTTGTTGAAGGAAGCAATCCAGACCGTACCAGAGCGATCGCCGGTGATGCTTTCGGTACTGATCCCACGCCAGTCGGGACCGGGTTTTACGTCCGAAAGGCGCTGGGGGGACGTACCCCGCCTGACATCCATCGTGTACAAACCACCGTAGCGCGTGCCGATCCAGAGCGTACGGTCCGACGCTAAAAACAGCGCCGACACATCGATGCCATTTACCGTGCCCAGCCCCGGTCGGTTCAGGTAGTTTTGGTACGTGCCGGTTGATTGATCGTAACAGGTTAGCCCGTTGCGCGTACCGATCCAGAGCCGGTTGGCTGCTTCGTCTTTACAGATCGCGTTTATGTAATTGGTAGCGGGTGTCGTTGTGCCGGTAATCGCCTGTCGTAACTGGCCGAAAGGCTTGGCCCGCAGCCGGATCTGGTTCAGCCCACCCGCCGATGTAGCAAGCCATAAGTTATGAAACTGATCTTCCCGGATGTCGTGAACCCGTACCGAATTAATGCTGTACGAATCAGCGTCGGAGGGCAGGAACGTGAGCAGCTTTCGTTCATCGACGGGTGGCTGGCTCTGGGCTACAGCACCGCCATCAAGCAGCAACAAGCCGTAGTGTGTACCAACCCATAACCGGTAAAATGAATCGAGGAACAAACTTTCTACACCAGCAAAAGGGCGGTGCAGGGACTGAAAGGTGGGGCCGACGGCTGAACGAAGTGCCGACGATGCCGTCCAGTATACGCGATCATCCGTCCCGACCCACAGATCGTTGCGCCGGTCGATGTGCAGCGCCCGAATGTTTGGCCCCTCTACGGTAGGTACCGGAACAGCCTGTAGGGGTGTCTTGTTCTGCGCGTCGGTCCAGCGAAAACGCCAAAGGCCATACCCCAACGTACCGATCCAGAGAGTACCCCGTTCATCGAGCGCTAGCTTACTGATCGTTGGTTCTTTGTTGGGACTCCCCGTTAGCCGGACTGACCGGACTGCCTGAAGCGTTCCGTCCCGGTCAAACTGAAACATAAATACCCCGTCACGTTGGGTCGCTACCCACAATCGACCCCGCTTATCCGAGACAACAGCGTGAACATTGGTTTGGCCCAGCTTATCAAGCAACGGCCCAAAGCCAGCATTTGTCGATTTAGTTTGAATGCTGGTGAACCGGTCGGTGCGCACATCGTACCAAAACAGTCCCGCCCGCTCGACACCCGCCCAAAGGGTACCGCGTTGATCGACATGAAGGCTACGGACACGGTTACTCGACACGCCCCGCTGGGTATCAACGGGGAGATTATAGGTTTTCAGCGAATACCCATCGTAGCGGTTTATCCCCTTGTTTGTGCCAATCCAGACAAATCCTTCCTTGTCCTGTGTCACGCACATGGCATCGCTATGCGACAACCCCCGGTCTATCGTAATGTGTTCAAATCGAAACTGATCGGGGCTTCGTTGTGAAAACCCCGGTATTGTTATTATGAAAAAGGCCAGTAGCCAGCCTATGTATGTACTAAACCGCATACCTGTGAGGGGTCAGCTTCCTCTCTTTTAATAAGCCCGTTTTACCGACCTACACCCGGTAATGGACATCGAACGCTCTGCTAAAGTTACCACTTTTTACAGTGAGAAGACGACCGATATGCCCGCATCAGGCGATTTGACGGGTGATGAGGTTGTATGAGCAAAGTTGCACTTTCTGAATAAGCAATCTTATGCAGCATGGAGAACACATCATAGCCGCGGATCAAATTACACCCTAATCAAAATGATGTAAAATGCTTTTCTAGCTGTCTACAATAGTTCAGCGAAAAGACCACCAGACGAATTTACCCCCCTTTTTTGACGAGAAAGACACCCTTCTGTCTTAACAGGCTTCCTTAATTTTGTACTATTCAAACATTTGATTTTCCACAAGGCGCTTCCTGTCAAAATAATCGCCGAATAACGTAAGAACCCAAACCCTGCTTATGAAGCATAAATGGCTACTTTTCTACGGAGCTATACTCGCTGCTCAGGGACTAATGGCCCAATCCGTTAGTCCTGCCAATGCGCCACTGTATGCCTCGGCCTGGACCAGTCATACGGATGGCAATCTGTCCGCCATCGTCACCATTACGGGGACTGTAACGGATGAGAAAGGCGGTGCGCTGCCCGGTGCTACCGTAACGCTTAAAGGCTCGTCCATTGGTACGAATACCGACGGCAATGGCGCGTACACGATTCGCATTCCAGATGGCACCAAAGACCCAGTGCTGGTCTTTTCCTTTATTGGTTATCAATCGTCGGAAGTAGCCATTGTCCGTCAGACCACGGTGAACGTACAGCTACAGGGGGATGCAAAGTCGCTCAACGAAGTCGTGGTCGTTGGGTACGGGACACAAAAGCGTTCCGACATTACGGGGGCGGTGGCGTCGGTACCGAAGGGGCGGCTGTCGCAGTTGCCGGTTACCAACGTGCTGCAATCCATTCAGGGAGCGGTGGCTGGTCTGAACATCTCGCAGTCGTCGTCGGTACCCGGAACGGCCCCATCGGTAACGGTACGGGGACAGAACTCAATCAACGCCAACTCCGGCCCGTTTGTCGTTGTCGACGGTATTCCAATCAGCAAGACAGGCGGTTCGCTGGCGGATATCAACCCCAACGACATCGAGAGTATCGAAATCCTGAAAGATGCATCGGCGGTGGCGATTTACGGAACCAACGGGGCTAATGGGGTTATTCTGGTGACGACCAAACGCGGTACGACCGGCAAACCAACCATCCGGTACAGTAACTACGTCGGCGTCGAAAACTTTTCCAACGTACTAACACCTCGTACCGGCCCTGAATACGCGCAGAAATATGCCGACTGGCTGTCGCAGACGAATCAGAAGCAGGTTAATCCGGTGCCGAACTTTGGTGAGTTGCCCAACTACAACGCGGGCATCACGACCGACTGGTTTAAGGAAGCTACGCAAACGGGTGTCTTGCAGGATCACAACCTGAGCATTTCGGGCGGTACCGACAAGGTGCGCTACTTTATTTCGGGTGAATTCCTCGATCAGAAAGGCGTTATCAAAGGCTACCAATACAAGCGGGCCAGCTTCCGCTCAAACCTCGATGTCAACCTGACGGATTACCTGTCCGTGGGAACGTCCCTGTTCATCGCCAACAATAACCGAGACGGCGGGCGGTCCAACTTTTTGTTTGCCACGGCGATGAGTCCGTACGGTCAGCTTTACAACACCAACGGTACCTACGCAATCTATCCGATGTACCCGGAGTTGCTGTATACCAACCCGATGCTGGGGCTGGTGACCCAACGCGTTGACCGCAACACGAACCTGAACGGAAACGGCTACCTCGAACTAAAGCTGCCGGGCAAACTGACCGGGTTGAAGTACCGGCTTAACATGGGGTACTCCTTTATTCCATCTCGTACGGGGAGCTACGTCGGTCGCGCTGCCAACGACCTGCTCGGTACCGCCAATACCTTCTATTCAGAAACCAACAGCTACACCATCGAAAACATCCTGTCGTACGCGAAAGACTGGGACAAACACCATTTCGATTTTACGGGGCTGTACAGCGCGCAACAACGCCGATACAGTGAATCACGGGCCAATGCCGTTGGCTTCGTCAACGACGAACTGGGCTTCGACAATCTGGGGGCTGGCGCTACGCAGACGAGCGGTTCGTACGCGGATCAGTACCGACTGAATTCGCAGATGGGCCGAATCAACTACAACTACGACAGCCGCTACCTGCTGACGGTGACGGCCCGGCGTGACGGTTCATCTGTCTTCGGAGCCAACACCAGCAAGTTCGGGCTGTTTCCATCGGTCGCGCTGGGCTGGAATATCAGCAACGAAGGCTTTATGAAAAACGTGCGGGGTATATCAAACCTGAAGCTACGGTTCTCCTATGGGAAGGCAGGCAATGAAGCGATCAGCGTGTACCGGACTATTACGACGAGCAACACGGTTCGGTCACCCTTCAATGGCGTCAGTACCATCGGTGCGGTGGCAGGTAACCTAGGTAACGCTAATCTGCAATGGGAAACCACACTCAGCCGCAACCTGGGAATCGACTTCGGATTTATCAACAACCGCATCAACGGAAGCATCGACGTTTACCAGAACAACACCAAAGGACTGCTATTGCTGCGGAGCCTGCCGATTATCACCGGCTATCAAAATGTATTCGACAACCTGGGCGAAACGTCCAACAAGGGTATCGAGCTAACGCTGAATACGCGTAACTTGGTGAAAGGACCGCTGAAATGGGAAAGTACGGTTGTCTTCTCATCGAACCGCAACCGCATTTTAGACCTGTATGGCGACGGAAAAAGCGATTTGGGTAACCGGTGGTTTATTGGTTCGCCAATCGGCGTTGTCTATGATTATCAGATGACGGGTGTGTGGCAGCAGGGCGAAGATGCTTCTTCGCAGGACCCCGGCGCGAAAGCGGGTGACCTGAAATTTGCGGATACCAACGGCGATGGCAAAATTACCGCCGACGACCGGATTATTCTGGGGCAAACGGCTCCTAAATGGCAGGGTGGCCTGACCAATACGTTCCACTTCGGTAATTTCAACCTGAATGTATTTGTCCAGACGGTGCAGGGCATAACCCGTAACAACTCCGACCTAAGCTATGGTGACGAAAGCGGTCGACGCAACACGCCACAGGTTGTTGGGTACTGGACCGCCGAGAACATGAGCCAGACGCGTCCGTCACTAGCGTATAACAACCCACGGGGCTACGGCTACGCATCGAATGCCAGCTTTACCCGCCTTAAGGATGTTACACTCAGCTACGTCTTCGGACAAAAACTGCTCGACCGGCTGGGCCTAGGCAGCGTAACGCTCTACGTCAGTGGTCGGAACCTGTATACGTTCACCAATTGGATTGGCTGGGACCCCGAAGCGGTTCAGCAGCCCCGGGGAACACAGGCTAACAGCAGCGATCCGAACACCAGCTGGACCAACAACTATCCAGTGACGCGCTCGTTCGTGGGAGGCCTTAACATCAGCCTTCGCTAATGAATTCGTACGAGAGGGCTGTTCTACCAGTGGCAATGGCCCTCTCGCTCTATCACCGCACCGGCGACCCGGTCTTTCAACATTTGTTGCGACGCATTTTACCCATGAAAGCATACATCAAACTTGGCGCGCTGGCGTTGCTTGGACTAGCATCAGCCTGCAAAAGCGACTTCCTGGCCGAAAAGCCGTATTCGAGTTACACCCCCGTTACCCTCAACGACTCACTCGGCACCGATGCCTCGTTGGTCGGTCTGTACAACCACGTCAGCACCATTTTTTCCTACGCCGATCAGCAGGGGTGGCCCAGCGTTTGGCAGGTAGGAACCGACGTAGCCAACGCAACGGCCAATCAGCAGGGAATCGAGATCCCGTACTACAATTACGCGCTGTTGACGCCAACCGATGGAGCGGCTTCCTTTACCTGGAATCGTAACTACATCCTGGTTAACCTGACCAACATCATCATCAACAGCATGGATTCGCCCACCATGACCAGTCTGAGCACGGGCGGCAAAGCACGGGCCAGTGCCGAAGCCCGCTTCTTCCGGGCCTACGCTTACAACAACCTGGCGACCTGCTTTGGTGGCGTTCCTATTCTGACGCAGGCGTTAACCGGTCCCAAAACGGATTTTGTGCGGGCTACGCTGGACGAGGTGAACAAACTAATCGTTGACGATCTGACGTATGCCGTAGCGAATTTGCCTGACATCGAGAGCGTCCGGGCCAATGCGGGTGGGGCCAAGCTGTATGGTCGGGCCAACAAGTTTATGGCCATGCAATTACTGGGCGAAGCGTATCTGCGCATGGGTAAACCTGAACTGGCTGAACCTCAGCTACAGGGTATCATCAGCAGCGGGCGGTTCAGTCTGATCAAACGGCGGTATGGCGTTGGCACCAGCCAGCCCGGCGACTTTTACCACGATATGTTTATCTACGGTAACCAACGCCGGTCGCAGGGCAACACCGAAGCCATCTGGGTACTGGAACAGGAGAATCCCAGCGTCGTAGTAGGAGGGATCACCAACAACCCGCAGCAGCGTCGTGTCTGGGGACCCGCTTATTATAACATTGTTGGTATGTCCTTGTCGGATTCGACGGGCGGGCGCGGTATCGGGCGGTTGCGGCTCAGCAACTGGGTGCTATACGAACTGTACGGGTCGGGCGATGTTCGCAATTCGCAGTATAACATCCGTCGTCGGTTTATCTACAACGACCCCAGCAAAACGGCTACGTTTGGTAAAGTGGTGCCGTACACGGGCACGGATACGCTGTTCAGCATTGCCCCGCACACAACCAAGTGGTATCAGTACAACCCTACCGATGCGTTTGGCTTTGCGATGATTAAAGATTTTATGCTGATGCGACTGGGCGAAACCTACCTGTTGCTGGCCGAAGCGCAGTTTAAGCAGGGAAAACTAGCCGATGCCGCCAACAGCATCAACGTACTGCGTCAACGGGCCTTTTCCAGTTACCCAAACACTGGACAGGTATCGTCATCTGACATTACGATGGACTTTATTCTGGACGAACGCGTCCGTGAACTGATCGGAGAAGAAAACCGGCGGATGACCCTGATGCGGACCAAAACGCTGGTCGATCGGGCAACGCGGCTCAACAGCAACAGTGCCGTCAACCCGATTCGGGGTCTGACGACCACGCACCTACTAATGCCAATACCGCTAGGCGAGATTCAGCTTAACAAGGACGCCGTGCTGGCGCAAAATCCAGGTTATTAGATACCGACGCGGATAAGCTAACGCGCAGAGATTGATGGCTTTTGCGCGTTGGTCCCGTAGTTAAACCACGCAACGACATTTGTTATGCCTGTCCATCCGTTTATCCGCCAAACCCAGTACTGGCTTTTGCTCGGCACCACGCTGCTAGCCTGTAGGGGTAGCGGCCAACCGGCTGCTCCTTCCTCGGATTCGCCTGCGCTGCCGGGGTGGCGGCTGGTCTGGGCAGATGAGTTTACTACCGATGGAGCCCCTGACCCGAAAAACTGGACTTTTGAGCAGGGATTCGTTCGAAACCATGAGCTACAGTGGTATCAGTCCGACAACGCTCGTTGCCAGAACGGTATGCTGGTGATCGAGGCCCGACGCGAACAGCGGCCCAATCCGACTTACAAAGCGGGTAGCAGCGACTGGAAAACAAGCCGCCCCACCATCGACTACACAGCGGCCAGCCTGAACACGCGTGGGCTACATCAGTGGCAGTATGGCCGGTTCGAAATGCGGGGACGTATCGACACCCGTGCGGGACTATGGCCCGCCTTCTGGACGCTAGGTACAGTGGGCGAGTGGCCCAACAACGGCGAAATCGACATCATGGAATACTACCAGGGTATGCTGCTGGCAAACGTAGCCTGGGGAACTGACAAGCAGTGGACAGCGAACTGGCGGAGTACGAAAAAGGCCGTGTCCAGTTTCAGCGACCCAAACTGGGCTGATCAGTTCCACGTCTGGCGCATGGATTGGGACAAAACGGCTATTAAACTCTACGTTGACGACCTGTTGCTCAACGAAGTAAACCTAACGGACACTGTTAACAGCGATGGTAAGAATCCGTTTCATCAGCCGCACTACGTGTTGTTGAATCTGGCGTTGGGTGGCGACAACGGCGGAGACCACGGACCGACGACTTTTCCGACCCGGTTTGAAGTCGATTACGTACGGATCTATCAAAAATAGCGGAGCAACGGCGACCGTAATCATCTTGTAATTTTCTCATTCTTATGTTTTTACGTTTTTTAACGGTTGTTTCTGTGTTTTGCCTGACCGGATCGCTGGCAACGCAGGCCCAAAACAAACCGCAGCATCAAACCGAATTTAAGCCCGGTGCCGTCTGGTACGACGACAAAGACGAGGTCATCAACGCCCACGGTGGAGGACTGCTGTACGACAAAGGCACCTACTACTGGTTTGGCGAAAGACGCGGCAAATCGGCCTCCGAGGGAGTCAATGTGTATTCCTCAAAAGATCTTTACAACTGGAAAATGGAAGGGTTGGCCCTGGCTAAATCCACCGATACGACCAGTGAGATTGCTACCCACGGCCTGATGGAACGCCCCAAGGTAATCTACAACCCCCGCACGAAGCAGTACGTCATGTGGTTTCACCTCGAACTGCCGGGTCAGGGTTACAAGGCCGCTCGCGCCGGGGTCGCCGTCAGTAAAAACGTTACCGGTCCGTACGCCTACGTAAAAAGTTTTCGTCCTAACGGCCATATGTCACGCGACATGACCCTGTACGTTGACGACGATGGTTCGGCTTACGAGATTTATGCCGCCCGCGAAAACTACGATTTGCGCATCGTAAAGCTGACCGACGATTACCTGTCGGCCACCACACAAGACACGCTGCTGTTCAGCAATCACCGCGAAGCGCCCGCCGTTTTCAAAAAAGACGGAAAATACTTTCTGATTACCAGTGGATGCACGGGCTGGGCGGCCAACCGGGCTAGTCTGCACGTGGCCAACTCGCTGTTTGGGCCGTGGCAACCCGTAGGCGATCCAATGAAAGGACCGATGGCCGATATCACCTTCGATGGTCAGTCAACGTACATTCAGCCGGTGCAGGGCAAGAAAAATGCGTTCATCTTTATTGCCGACCGCTGGAACCCTAAAGACCTCAAAGACAGTCGCTACTTATGGCTTCCCATATCATTTATTGCTAATCAGCCGGTGGTGCAGTGGACCGACGCCTGGACGCTGGACACCTGGAAAAACTAGCCCATGCGTGCCGGATACTCCTGGTAAAACCATTTGATTGCTGGCGCGTTTAGGAGAAATGCATAGAAAACTACTTTTTCCGAAGGCATTTTTCGTTGGGCTTTGTACGGTTCTGTTGTGCTTAAGTGGCTTTCCTCTCCGGGCTCAACTGCGGCTTGACCTGGAATCGGGGCTGGTCGTAGGAAGTAACTACAACAAGGTCAGGATACCCAATCAGGGTGGTACGCTCGTCAATCTGAATGACAATTTAAGCGCGAAGCCAACGGTGTTTTACCGTGTTCGGCTGGGTTATACAATCGCGAATCGTCACACGGTATCGCTTTTGTACGCTCCGCTGACGGTGCGGTACACCGGCGCATTCGGACAAAATGTTAACTTCAACAACCAACTTTTCGCGGCCAATCGACCAGCCACCGTTGACTACACATTCAACTCGTATCGGCTGACGTACCGGTATGATTTTGTTGCCAGCAAGCAATGGCAGGTAGGTCTGGGTTTGACCGCCAAAATTCGGGATGCCAACGTCCGGTTTTCTGACGAGTCAGTCAGCACACACTTCGACAATCTGGGGGTTGTACCGCTCATTAATTTCCGCGTTGCTTACAAACCCGGTGACCATTGGGGTGTGCTGCTGGAGGGCGATGCGCTGGGTTCACGTTTTGGTCGTGCCGAAGACATCTTTCTGGGCGGTACGTATTCCCTGAGCCCCACAATCGGCTTAAAAGCGGGTTACCGGGTCGTAGAAGGGGGCGCAAATGTGGACGAGGTGTACAACTTCACCTGGTTAAATTATGCCTCTGCCGGATTGCTGATTTCTCTTTAGAAAGCTTTCCAGAAATTTTCAGCAAGTACAAGAAGCAAGTCATTCAATGCTTAGCGATTCGATGAGTTGTTAAATCGCTAAGCACTGATCTAGAGTGGTTCTTACTCTTTTTTGGAAGCTAACGTATTACCCGCTTGTATGACCGCCTGATTTACCTGACGGATGCGGTCTACCTCCATTTTCTCGACCTCGCGGTCATACGTGAGCAGGCCGTTCACCTCGTGTTCAACATCCGTCGTTTGGGTGTAAATCGCAACACTCAGCCCCCGATAGCGCATCAGTTGCTCCACCTGATCCAGTAAGAAAATGTACCGGTCGGTTAGCGCGGATTTCGTTGGCTCGTAGGCGTACGCATTATTTTCAACCGGCCACATATGCCCGCGAATAAATAAGCCAACCCCGCCAAATTCGCCGAGTGAAGCTGCTCGCTGGCTATCTGGCTCCGAAGCTTTCGTGGGACCAACGTAAATATGGGTGTCTACAAAATCACCGTTTTTAGGATCTCCGTACGCTTTTTGGTACGATGGATTGTTGTTAAAACCCGAATTGCCGTTGACCAGCCGTGAAGGATCATAGCGTTTAACCCAATCTGTAATATTTTTCACGTCAAACGCGCCCCAGTTTTCATTGAAGGGTACCCAGGCAATCACGGACGGGGAGTTGTAATGAGCGTCGATAATTGCTTTAAGCTCGCTGCGGAACGTGGATCGTGTTTTCAATGTATCTTCGTCGGGGTACCAGATCGCAGGCATATCCTGCCAAACCAGCAATCCCAGCTTATCAGCCCAGTAGTAAAACCGTTGAGGCTCGGTTTTCATGTGCTTGCGAATCAGGTTGTAACCCGCTTTTTTCGTAAACTCAATATCTGATTTTAACGCATCCTCCGTGGGCGCGGTCAGGATACCGTCGGGCCAGTAGCCCTGGTCAAGCAAGCCAAGCTGCATAACGAACTTTCCGTTCAACAAGGGACGCACAACGCCATCAACCTTGCCAAGGGCTACGTCCCGCATTCCAAAATAGCTCATCACTTCATCCTGCGCTCCCCCATTCCCCGACTTCAGCGTAATTTTCAGATCATACAGAAAAGGCGAGTCCAGCGACCAGACCTTTGGGCTCGCTATTGGTAGGTAGAAAGCGGTCCCCGAAGTTCCATCGGCTTTGGTAACTTCTTTTTTTCCGTCCAGAACAAGCGCTGACACCTTAGCTTCGGAGCTGGTGTTCACCTCAATCTTCAATCGCTTGCCTGCCAGATCAGGAAGAATACGGATGTTTTTGACGTACACGTCAGCAACAGGTTCAAGCCACACCGTCTGCCAGATACCGGATGTAAAGGTGTAATCACCACGCGGGCCGTTTTTGCCGGAAGGCGTGCGCCCATCGTTCGAATCGTAAGCAGCTACAACAATACTGTTTTCGCCGGGTTTCAGTAGGGCTGTGATGTTGAACGAAAACGCATCGTAACCACCCGAATGGCTGCCCGCTTTTTGGCCGTTTACAAAAACAGTTGCCTTGTGATCGACGGCCCCGAAGTGAAGAATGACCTGGCGGCCCTTCCAACTGGCAGGAAGTGTAAACGGGCGCTGATACCACATGTTGATTTCCTGCTTCCGCTTGATGCCCGACAGGACCGATTCCGGACAATAAGGGACCCGTATCGTTGCAGAGCGGGCCGGAAACGTCATGACCGTTGCGGGATTCTCGGCGGATGCGACGTTCTTTCCACCCTGGTAGTTCCAGTTTCCGTTCAGGCAAAGCCATTCATTGCGTTGAAGCTGCGGACGTGGGTATTCGCTGAGCGGTACTTGAGCAGTCATAGCCGCTTTCGTCCAGCGAGTCGGCAATTCCGCTTCCTGCGCCCTGGCTGGTTGCGAGAGAGCTCTAGTGATAGCTGTAAATAAGGCCAGCGAAACCCAGCCAACGTGCTTTAGGATTCCTATATGACCTGAGCGTTTAAGCGAAAAGAACCTTACGGCTTGTTTGTTGTTCGTTGTGCATCCTGGCTGTTCAGCGGCAATATTACTCATCGTATTCTTGACCATTTTTTCTTGAAAATGCTTTTCGGAGAAGCATCACTAAAGCGAGATTGGTATGTTCAGTAGAGGAAACTTACAGTAGGAGGTATTTAATCGTACATTCTACTTAGATTCAAGACTACTAATCGTGTTGAGAACAATGAAGCTTAGCATAGGCTACTAAGTAAAGTTGCTCGTTCGTGTGTTTTTAATCCACAGTTGGCTTTTCCAAATCAATATGAAGTGTGTTGTTGCTCTGGTACTAATTGGTTTACTGAGTACGGCTTGTCAGCAAAAGACAAAAACAGAAACCAGCGAACCACCCATTGCTGTGCTGGCCCAGCCCGCTTACCGGCTCGGTGACACCCTTTCCATCCAATTGAGTACAGCACTTAGTCAGGTAAGCGTCCAGTGGGATAACCTTCAGGCCATACCGGACCAGCCCATCGGCAATAGTCTGAATCTTAGCTCAAAAGGCAAGACAATTGGTCTGCACCAACTCATTGTCAACGGAACAACCGCAGCTAAAGAACCCGTTCATGATACGTTAACCGTTGAACTGTGGTCCGATATCAAACCGCAGCGGCTAACGTATTCCGTCCTACAAACCTACCCGCATCAGGCCAGCAGCTTTACCCAGGGGCTTGCGTTTTATAAGGGAGTTCTGTACGAAGGAACCGGCCTGAATGGTCAGTCCAAACTGATGAAAATAGACGTAAAGACGGGGTCAATACTTCAGTCCGTTCCGTTACCCGAAGAGTATTTTGGCGAAGGCATCACCGTCGTTAATGACCGCATCTACCAGCTGACCTGGACTTCGGGGCGCTGTTTTCGCTACACAATGGACATGACCTTGGAAAAAACCTTCACCTACCACACGCAGGGCTGGGGAATCACACACCGGGACACAACGCTTATTGTCAGTGATGGCTCCAATCGATTGAGTTTGTATTCTCTTGACTTTCAAAAGACCGGAGAACTCGTCGTATACGATGACAAAGGGCCGGTCATGAATCTTAACGAGTTGGAATATGTCAACGGCTACATCTTGGCTAATGTCTGGAAAACAAACCGCATCGTACTAATTGATCCGGTATCTGGAAAGGTTATCGGTGAATTAAACATAGACCCTACACTTCCCAAAGGGATCGATACAAAAGAGAATGTGCTAAACGGAATCGCTTATCAGGGAATAGAAAACGCTTTGTTTATCACGGGCAAGAACTGGCCGTCGCTGTTCAAGATTCAGGTCAATGGCCTACTTCAGACAAAGCCCGCCGTGGCCCTGGCTCGTCGCTGACATCTCGATGTCAGCGGGTGTGTACTTAGCACCAAAGAGTAGCGAAACCGAATCGTAATAACACTCGTACGTCGCGCTTCCAGCCGAAGCCTCCTGACCTTTTAGTAATAAACTGAATAAGAAAGAGCTGACTTTTCATGAACACATAGACCGTAACAGACAGTATTAGTTATAACAAATCCCATGTATGACATTTGTTACAACTAGTCCACAACGTAAATTTGATCTGTGAATAGACGCCTAACCCCCGACGATCTTCAGACCAGCCCCTACAAGGAATTGATTCAATCACTGGCTTTTCAGTGGGTACGCGCCGAGCTACCCGCCCAGGACCTGGCTTACGAGGATTACCTTCGCAACATCAGCACCTTATTACTAACCACACAAAATCCTGATCGAACCGCGTCAATCGTTCGGGCCGTTCTTGATCAGGCAACCGCTCTCCAAAAAACGTCGGTATGGGTCGAGGAAGAACTCAAATTTGAGGGCATGATTGAGGGAGCCGACCGAGCCGATTTCCTCCGATTCGACCTTCAACAAGCCGCCCGGATCAACGATGCGCTACTGGACCGGTACAATGAACGCATAAACCGCTTTGGCAACAAAGACGAGTAAGCTTTAGGGTATTTACTGCGTTGTATTATGAAGTAAATAAAGTCGTGACGCCCGCTTTTCAGGTTATCGATTGTCATTTACTTGCGAACTAATCCTAGCCAATGATCTTACCGAAAGAAAGAGACCCAAGGTTTATAACCCTAAGACGGGGCGGATCATTAACCGATGCAACGCATCATTTACTGGCCGAATGGGCTGCTACCTGTGCGGAACATGTTCTTTATCTGTTTGAGCAAGCGAATCCGGATGATAAACGACCCAGACAAGCTATTGAGTTGACGCGTGCATGGATCAACGGGGAGATAACTATGAAACAAGCCCACCAGGCCGCTTTTGCGGCCAACGCTGCGGCAAAAGGATTGCCCGATTCGGCCCGGTTTGCGGCTCTGGCAGCCGGACAAGCCGTGGCGGTAGCGCACGTGGCGGCCCATGAGTTGGGTGCCGCTGCCTACGCCATCAAAGCGGTAAGAGCGTCGGTTGACGAAACGGAGAAAGAAGAAATAGGAAGCCGGGAATGTCAGTGGCAGCGGGATCAGCTTAGCGATACTATTCGTGAGCTTGTTCTGGATGACCAATCCCAGAGAAATCACCTGTGCTGGTCTGTCTTTAATTGCTAAATTGATCAAATGAGCCCTGACATGTGCGGCTGGTGGAAATAAAGTTGAAACCCCTGACATAAGGCTGTCATTGCGCGGTGGTTAGTTTGTGTCGTCATCAAAACGATCAGCAACATGAACGATAACCAAGCGCCAAGAATCAAACCGGTGCCTGACCAATACACCGCAGTAACGCCCTGGATTATTTCTCCTTCTTCGGCAGGCCTAATTGATTTTTTGACGGCAGCCTTTGATGCCCAAGAAGTTCCGAATAGTCGAATAACAAATGAAGACGGTATTATCATCCACGTCGTAGTGAAGATAGGCGACGCAATGATTCTGCTTTTTGACTCAAGGGAAGGTTGGCCGCCAAGTCCCAGTTATCTAAACCTGTACGTTGAAGACATTGCGAGCACCGCTCAGAAAGCTCAGGAGTTAGGAGCTGTTTTGGTTACCAACAGTACCGAGTTGTGGTTTGGCGAAAAAGTTTGCCGGCTACTAGACCCCTTTGGCAACCTCTGGTGGCTAAACCAACGTGTTGAGGCCGTAGATTTTACGGACCCCAGGGTTGGCCAACGAGCCTCGACCGACGAAGCGATAGCGGGGATTGCTTACATTCAAAAATCGTTGAACGAAGCGATGCTCCGGCAAAAAGACTTTTTTGCAAACAGCGGTGAATAGAGTAGAGTAGTACCGATAAAGCACACCTACGCGTTCAAAACAAAGTAAGCCAAAATGGATGTTTTTGTCATCCCGACGCCAGGAGGGATCTTCGAGAGTAGGTGTCGTATGCCCTTTCCGAAGATCCCTCCTGGCGTCGGGATGACAGAAATGGCATTGTTTCAGACACCCTTTAAGCGATTGATTTTTTCGTCAGGAGAATAAAAACGATGTCAAAACATAATAGTAGACTAACAGCCTGCCATTTTATAGTGTAAAGCTTTGTATCGAACGACTATGGCTCCAGTTCACGTCAGCTTAGCCAGGACAGCACTGGGCAATAGACCATAATATCGCTTGAAGACAGCGGTAAAATGAGCCGGGCTTTTGTAGCCGATGTTGTATGAGATTTCACCGATGGTTTTTTCCCCTTCCAGCAACCAGCGGTGCGCATCTTCCATGCGTCGTTGGGTAATATAGCTCAGGATCGTCGTACCAACTTGTTCTTTAAAGCCTCGTTTTAGTTTAAACTCGTTCAGCCCGACCAGTTTAGCCAGTTCAATAATTGTTGGTGGAGCAACGTAATGAGCATCCAGCAATTCACGAGCCTGGTGTATCTTACGATAATCCGCTTTATTGAAAAAGGGAATAGCTTCCTCCCGCGTCTGCATTTGCTCTAGCTGGAGCATCAACAGTTCGGTTACCTTGGATTCCAGATATAATCGCTTTAACGAACCCGTTCGCTGACAGCCGCGCATATCCCGAAGCACGGAAGCGATGGCAGGGGTGATGGGCAAGTTTGTTTGAAAACTGCACGTGGTCTTTTGTTTGTCCAACTGCAAAGCGAACTGTCGGTGCAGATCGCTGTCGGCGGGCAACAGCCGGAAATACGTTTCTTTCGGAATGATGACAACGCTGTAGTCGAGGGGATGATCGGAAGCCAAAAATTCATAAACGCTTTTAGACCGGGGAAAATAGCAGATATTATGCTGCCCGGTTGAAAAGGCGTGGCGGGTAGCCTGCCCAATCGTTTGAAACCGACTACTTCCCTTTAATGCAAACGATAATTCCACAACGTCCTCCTCAACTTCCTTGCTCAATTGCACCGTATGCGTAAGCTGTAACTGGCAATGAGCCATCATAAAGCTTCCCGTTGTGATCTGAGTAGCGGTAATGGTCCCCACCTGATTATGCTGCGATATAACCTGCTCTTCCCGAAAGAATTCCTTGTAACGATCCTGTTTTGACAACTCGCCCCTGTACAAAAGTATATCCGAGCCATTAAGTTTTAGCATTATTTCCATAAAAGCCCGATTCTGTTAGATATAATCCCGATCCCGGTATTCACGCCATTCATTCAGGGCGCAATTTTGCATTAAATTTTAATTAATCTAAATAAAAACAAAGTGTACGATTTTACTCGATTTGACCGATCTAGGAGCTGGTCTTTACTCGCCAGGCTCGGTTACAGCACGTAATCAAGTGGTTCCATTTACATACTCCGATGAGCGTCGGGATTGACGCCCACAACTTTAGATTAGTAAATCGCAATGCATTTTGCCAAACAGTTTAGTACAGGATTTCTATGCGTCCTGTCAATTCTTACACAGGCCCAATCGATAGGGAGCCTGCACGGGCGGGTCACTTCGGAGCAGGGAGAAGCGCTACCAGGCGTGACCATTATGGTCGCCGGAACAACCAAAGGTGTTAACACTGACAACGCCGGTCATTACCAACTAAAATCAATCGCTCCCGGTAGTTACACGCTGACTGTATCATTTGTCGGGTACCAAACGCAGCAGAAAGCCATTACCGTAAAAGAAGGCGAAAACCGATCGCATACCTTCAGGCTGGTTTCGGCCACGCATGAACTCGAAACGGTATCGGTGATCGGGCGCAGCGAAGCGAAAGAAGTAAACCGCCAAGCGTTCAACGTAACGGCTATTGACGCCAGCAAACTGCACAACTCTACGCTGGATTTATCGCATGCGCTCGACCGGGTATCGGGCGTACGGGTCCGCGAAGCGGGTGGCGTCGGTTCGAACATCAATTTTTCGCTAAACGGTTTTACGGGACGGCAAGTCAAATTCTTTATCGACGGGGTGCCCATGAACAACTTTGGTTCGTCGTTTCAGATTAACAACATTCCAATCAATCTGGCCGAACGCGTTGAAGTTTACAAAGGTGTTGTGCCCATCTGGTTAGGGTCTGATGCACTAGGCGGAGCGGTCAACATTGTCACCGGTAATCGGCAGCGTACGTTTCTGGATGCGTCTTATTCATACGGCTCGTTCAACACCCACCGCACGGCCATCAACGCCGGTTACACGGCAAAATCTGGATTTACGTTTCAACTCAATGCGTTTCAAAATTATTCGGACAACAACTACTGGGTAACGGTCGACGTGGCCGACATCAATACGGGGGAGTACTACCGCAATCAGCGTGTCCGGCGTTTCCATGACACCTATCACAATGAAACGCTGGTCGCCAATGTGGGTGTAGTCGGTAAAAAATACGCTGACAAGCTGCTGGTTGGTGTCACGCTGGGCCAAAATCACGCTGATATTCAGACGGGTGCGCGTATGGTTAGCGTATTCGGTAATTGGTACCGGCGGGGTAACATTGTGATGCCCAGCATCCGATACCAGAAAGATAATCTGTTCGTAAAAGGGTTAAATGTTCGGCTTACCGGCAACATCAATCTGGGTCAGGAGCAAAACGTCGATACGGTTTACCGGCGTTACAACTGGTTTCAGCAGTTTAAGCAGTACGACGGGCTAGGCAGCGAGCGCGAACGGTCGCTCTATAAGTTCCGCAACAACAACGGACTAATAACGGCCAATGTCAGCTATCAGCTATCCGAGAAGCATTCGATAAGCGTCAACAATGTGTTTAATACGTTTAATCGGCGGGGTTCGGATGCGTTGTATCCCAACAGTGAACGGTACGAACAGCCGCGGGTTAACACCAAAAATATTCTGGGAATTGGCTATCGGTACGATTACAACGACCGCTGGAACACGTCGCTATTTGTCAAGCAATTTTCCCAGCACAACAAGTACGGCGTAACCTATAATCCAAGTGGTAACTTCGGTGATGTAGCGTATCTAACGCAGAAAAATTCGTTCAGTCAACTAGGCTACGGGATTGCGTCCTCATACTTCGTCAGAAAGAATTTCCAGTTAAAAGCCTCCTACGAAAAAAGCTACCGGCTGCCCGAAACGGACGAATTGTACGGTGATTTGATCAACCTAGAAGGCAACATTAACCTAAAGCCCGAAACAAGCAACAATTACAACGTTGGATTCAGTTACCTGACCAATCTCAGTCGCCTTCACCGGTTTACGTTCGCCGGGAATGTATTGTACCGCGACGCGCAGGGCTTTATCCGGCCCCGGCTGAACACAAACCAGACCAAGCAGGTCATGGACAATCTGGCCGACGTGACAAATCTGGGTTTCGACGGAGAAGTCCGCTATTCATTCAAGCAGCTGCTGACGGCGGGCGTCAACATGACGTATCAAAATCTCCGAAACAACACCCGATTCGAAGATGGCTACACCGGAGAAAGTCCGCTGTTCCGCGATCGGATTCCAAACATGCCCTTTATATTCGGTAACGCCGATGCTTCGCTTTTCCTGCGCAATGTAGGAGCCCCCGGCAACACGCTCACCTTTGGTTATAACCTCCTTTATGTGCACGCATACTACCTCTACTGGCCGAGTCTGGGTCAGGACAAGCTGGACATTCCACAGCAACTGGCTCACGACGCCAACATTGTGTACGCGCTGGCTAACGGCAAATACAACATTGCGCTAGAGTGCAAAAACCTGCTGGACAGCAAGTTGTACGACAACTTCAGCCTCCAAAAACCGAGTCGTGGCTTCTACGTCAAGCTCCGATACTTTGTCAGTAAATAATCGCTTTAATTTCTACTAATCATGTTTCATTCCAACAAAACCTTGTTCATGGCGCTGGCGTTGGGCCTGTCGCTGACTGCCTGTCAAAAAGAAACAACCCAGGTTGATCCGGGCACGGGCACGGGCACGGGTACCGGAACCGGTACCACCCCCGTACCAAACGACGGGACAAAAGTAAAATACATTATCTCGGCAACACCGGTCGGCTCGCAGGGCGTCGCGGATTATTTGTTAACCGCTGATACGCTCACGAAAGGAACCGTTTCGACACGGGGTACGGGCATCGAACAGGATGGTACCTACCGCTATTACGTAACGCACAAAAACCGCTTTTTTAGCCTGCTTTACGGGCAGGGCAATCCGGGCGCGGTAACAACGTACACCGTGAACTCGGCGGGTAAGCTGGAAAAAGTGTCGGATTTTCAGGCCGAAACTGTACAGGTTTTTGCGCCCATGAAAGATGACATCGTAACGGTTAAAGTACCCCGGACCGGCAATGAGAGTGCTTCGTTTTACCGGATTGATGCCGCCAGATCGAAAGTGGCTGGGGAAGCTCAGGTCAATATCGTCAAACTGGCGGGCAATGGCGAACGGGCTCACTTCACCTGGGCGACGCAAGTTGGCGACAAACTGTACGCACCGTACATGAGTATCAAAGGAGTAGCCCCGGATGCATTTGGTACAAACAACCCCGACAGTGCCTGGGTAGCCGTGCTGTCGTACCCTTCATTAGCAGTCGAAAAAGTAATCCGGGATAACCGCACCAGCTTTATCGGTCGTTATTTTACGAACGGGCTAACGGTTGACGAACAGGGTGATGTTTATGCGTTCTCATCCGGCGTCGCGACGAACAGCGGCAAACTAACGTCAACGAAACCCTCGGCGGTTACCCGGATCAAAGCGGGTACGACGGAATTTGACAAGAGCTATCTGTTCAATGTAGAGCAGGCTTCGGGTGGCTATAACCTCAACACGCACTTGTACGTGGGCAAGGGAAATTACATCCTCACGATGAGCAGCGCGGCAGAGAAAGGCGCTTACGTAACCGGCAAAAAATTAGCGATCGTCAACGTGTACAATCAGACGTTCAAGTGGGTCGAAGGTATGCCAGCGGTGGCTGAAATCACCCAGATTACGACCGGACAAAACAGCTATTCACCCAAAGATGGCAAAACTGGTCTTATGGGCTTGACACTCACCGACGGAACCAGCTACATCTATCAGATCGACGCCAGCACAGCCCAAGCCACGCGTGGTATTAAAGTTGACGGTGGTACGATCACGGCGGTCAACTGGTTAACGTACAAATAAATACATCACTTTCCCGACAGTCGTGCCCATCCCTTCGATGAGCACGACTGTGTTCTCTTACCGATTCGAAATAACCTGTGACGCTCATGGACACGAAGACTGTCAAAAAAAAGAAAGAATCGTCTCGCTCGCTTTTTTACCGTATTTCTGCCTGGCTTCACCTTTGGCTGGGTCTTGTTACGGGCATTGTTATGATCATCGTGTGTCTGACGGGATGTATCTGGGTTTTTCAGGATGAAATTACCAGCCTGGTCTTAGAACCGGAAGCAAATGTGTCGTACCAAGACAAACCCGTTGTGCAGCCCTCGCATATTATGGCCATTGCGGCCAACGAATTTCCGGATAAGCGCGTCGCCAGTGCGTATTATCTACAGGGAAGGGCTATTGAAGTAATCATAGGGGGACGGCGTAGGGGAGGGCCAACGCTTAAAATTCACCCGTACACGGGACAGATTATGGGCAAAACCGTACGCAAGGAAGGCGAGGTAAGCTTTTTCCGGTGGGTGC
Organism: Spirosoma liriopis; assembly: GCF_023196085.1. Lineage (NCBI taxonomy): Bacteria > Pseudomonadati > Bacteroidota > Cytophagia > Cytophagales > Cytophagaceae > Spirosoma > Spirosoma liriopis. Next base: position 42,762 of record NZ_JALPRF010000011.1, on the reverse strand, counting down.
TGAATGGTCACCGATTCTTGTGGTTACCCTTCAAAATAGGCCGTCCGATTGTTAACTACAGCACCTTGATTTTTGTCATTACACTTATTACGGGTATGGTGCTCTGGTGGCCACAAAAGTGGACGAAAAGTACGCGTGAACGAAGCTTCACCATCAAGTGGAACGGTTCTGCCAAGCGCGTGAACTATGATCTGCACAACGTACTCGGATTCTATTCATTGCTAGTCGTAGCGGCTATTTCGATGACCGGTATGGTATACGGTATTGAGTGGTTCAGCAAAGGATTGTACTGGACCACAACGGGTGGGAAAACCCTTCCTCCTTACGCCCAAAATCATTCAGATACGATACAAACGCTTCGTCCTTACACGCCCGCGCAGGCTGCTGACGGTGCCTGGCAGCAGGTAGCCAGCAAACATCCGGATTCAAAGGGTTTCTTTATGATGTACCCCGATTCGTCCGACCGGAAAGCGCCCATTACGGTTACGGTTTATCCATCGCGTGGCAAGTTTTATGATAATCAGGGATACGCTTTTGACCAGTTTACGCTGAAACCGCTTCCGAAAGATGAAGTCTACGGCACCAAATTTTCGGAGGCCTCTTTCGGCAATAAGCTTCGCCGGATGAACTACGATATTCACGTTGGTTCGATTCTGGGCTTACCTGGTAAGGTACTGGCTTTTTTTGCCAGCCTGATCGGAGCCAGCTTACCCGTAACGGGCTTTATTATCTGGTGGGGTAAAAAGAAAAGAGGAACTAAGAAAGGTAAAAAGTCGAAAAGCCAGGCCAAACAGGTGGACCCTACGCAACCGTTTCAACCCGCGCGTCGATCACCCGTAAACAGGACAGTGGGCCCTGTCTTTGTGCCTTCCACCCATTCTAATCCGACTTCTGACTCAACGAATGTGTAAGTTGACCGACAAAATCATCGCCTATTCACAGCAAAACGGCTACCGATACGCGGCAAAACGGGTAGCCGTCGCCCTGACGCTCAGTCAGTTCAAATCGTATACCGATGCCGATGTACTGTGGCTCTCGCTCCGGGTCAATTACCCGCGAATCAGCAAAGCGACCGTCTACATTTCCTTACGTTGGTTATTGACGGCCGGGTTGGCCCAGCGTAAACTACGGCAGGACCGGGTTTGTACATACCGGATCGTTCGGACAATAGTCAATTGACATGAGTGTCTCCCACCCCTCACACGAATCAAATCTTCTTATTAGCTACAATCATGAATCGTTTTTTTAGTCTTGTTTTCCTCTTTGTTACCTTCGCTTGTATTGACGTATATGCTCATGCGTTATGGATCGAAACCAACCCGACGGGCAGGATCGGCCAGAAGCAAACCGTCAAAATAAGCTACGCAGAACCCGGCGAATCGCCCGAAAAAATCCAAGACTGGTATTCCGATATTAAGGCGTTTGAACTTTGGCTGATCAGCCCTAGTCAGCAAAAAATCAAGCTAACGGTCACGCCCGCCGACAATCAGTACATAGCTGAGTTTACGCCCGAATCGGACGGCGTGTATACGCTCGCGGTAGGGCATCTGGCAAAAGATCTGGGCGGAAATACCAAGTACCAGTTTAACGCCACTGCCACCGTACGCGTCGGCAAGGCCCTAACGGCATCGGCTGCGTACCCCAACGATTTGAACGTAGCCCTAACGAACGTTGCCAAAGTCTATAAAGTCGGGCAGCCGGTTGCCTTGGCGGGTATTTTTAATGGAAAACCATCCGACAAACTACGCGTTTCGGTTCATTCGCCCAGCGGATGGAACAAAGAGATTTTTACCAATGCCGAAGGAGTTGCCGAGTTCACCCCAGTCTGGCCAGATACGTATCGAATTGAAGCATCCAAAAGCGAAAAGGAAACCGGCGAGCAAGGAGGCAAGCCGTATCAATCGGTTTGGCGGTGTGCTACTTACGTATTTGACGTAGCGAACTAACCTGTTTTCGTTAAGCCGACACCGATGAAGTATTTCTTGGTCTTTAGCTTCGTGCTTGGCTTGTATCAGGCATCGCAGGCGCAAATCGATCTGCCGGGTGATATTCAGGGACGTTTGGTCACCACCGATCACCGACCTATTCTTTCGGCCTGCGTTGTTCTTCAACAGGGCTGTCTACGCACCTCCTCCGATCAACAGGGACGATTCACGTTCCAGCAGGTGCCGCCGGGTCAGTACGTTGTACAGGTATACGGACCGAATCTGGAACCTACCCGCGAAAAAGTTACCGTCGTTGGCGGGGTCGTGATGCAGCTGCTGATAGTAGTAAATCATGCGGTGAAACCCTTACTGCATAATGATGCGTCGCATTCTGACGTGGATGCTATTGGCTTCGCTGACTCGGCAGGGAGCGGTCAAGTGTTGTCTCATAATCTCTCTAAAAACAATGGATCGAACCGATGAACCTCTTTTTAGTAGCCTTTATGGTCAGGTAACCTACTGCCGTTACAGTGACGAATTTAGGGTAAACTTCGGTGAAATGCAGATCTGGCTGTCACAGGAGTACTTGCGCCAGTTTGCCCGGCGCGTGAGTCAGTTCGTAACCGTTCATGAATCGCTCCACCAGTTTCCACTATCGCACCAGTTTGACATCTGTTCTCCTGGCTGTGACGGGGAGATTTACCGCTTCTATCCGGACGAAATTCTAGACCTCGACACACTTCTCAGCGGTTCGCTGGTTGCGGTTGATTTGTACAGCTTCTTTGACACGAACGACTTTTTGGTAGCCAGCGTATAGCTCGTGCTACCGACCAGGAAAGTCAAGTTTTGTTCAGGCTATGTATTTGTGGGGTCAGGTTCTCAAACCTGACCCCACAAACCCGCTTTCATCTGGAGACAAACGAACAGTCTGTCAGTTGAATGACTGGCGAAATTCAACCGGTGAAAGATGTGTATTGGCTTTAAACAATTTACTGAACGACTGCGGGTAATCAAACCCCAGTTCATAAGCGATTTCGCTCACCGACAAATTTGTGCCGGAGAGCTTTTCTTTAGCTTTCACAACAATTCTATCGTGCAGATGCTGCTGCGTGCTCTTCCCCGTCAGCGTTTTTAGTAAGCCGCTAAGGTAGTTCGGTGAAACGTGCAGTGAACCGGCAATCTCCAGCACCGTAGGCAGTCCCTGTTTTGCCAGCACATCGCTTCTGAAACGGTCGGTAAGCAGATCTTCCAGTCGGGTGAGGATGTCGTGACTACTCATCCGACGAGTCGTAAACTGACGCTGGTAGAACCGCTCGGCGTAATTCAATAGCACCTCCAACTGACCGACAAGGATGTTTTGGGTGAACCGGTCGATATGTGCATGATACTCCTGACGGATGTTCTGCATGATTCCCGTGATAATTGCTTCTTCCTGTTCAGAGAGAAACAGGGCTTCGTTAACCGCATAATCGAAGTATTCGTACTGCCGGATCGTTTTAGCCAGCGATGTATGCCACAGGAAGTCAGGGTGGAAAATCAATAACCATCCCGAATGCTCTAAATGACCCTCCGACCCAGCTTCAATACCAATCTTTTGGCCCGGAGCCATAAAGGTCATAACCCCCTCGTCGAAATCATAAACCTGCTGGCCGTAGGTAAGCTTGGCATTGAAATTCCGCTTCAGAGCGATGGCGTAAAAATCCAGCACCCAGCTTCGGGGATGATTATCTGCCAGCTCCCTCATCTGCTCAAACTGCACGACACTAACCAACGGATGCGCGGGACCGGCCAATCTCCGGAATTGATGAAACTCGCTAATGGTTTTAATGGAGTAAGGCTGCTGTGGCATGATGCAATGCGCTTATTGCTGGTGATAGGCTGCCGCAAATTCGCGGGCAAAATCAGTTGTTTTAACGTTGCCCAGTGTTGCTGGCCGGTTCCGATAATAGTCTTCCGCAATGATTCCTTTGTGATGGCCTACCTGCAACTCCACCAGAACGGCGGCCATTTTGGGAGGCATTCCGATAGCCGCTAAGTTACTCAACATTTGTTCTTCAGAAATCACGACCCACGCCAGGTCCGGTTTGCCAATGGCTTCTCCCAAAATGCGGGCAACCTCATTGCACGTCAGTTCGTCACTTGCCACGTAACGGATCGTACGGCCCTCCGCAAGTGTTTGGAGTTCCTCGGCAACAACAGCGGCAATGTCCGAAGGAGCCACCAAAACGGTACGGTCATCGCCACCGTAGCTGGCTGCTATGATCCCAGCCTTTTTGATGGCTGGTACGAAGCTGTACAAGTTGTAATAGAAAGAAGTAGGCCGGATGTGGGAAAGACGTACATCGTCCGGAAGCTCGTTGAGGATTTGTTCCAGGTGATAGGTGCCGGCAATACCACCGTTTCCATTATCCCGATGGGCACCCCAGCTGCTTAAATTAACCACCCGCTTGACGCCCGTCTGTCGGATAGCGTCGGCATAATTATAACCAATCATGCGGAAATAAGCGATCGGGTCCAGATTCGGGTCAAAGTAGCCAACCGGTGGCACCATGGTGTATACCGCTTCTGCTCCCTGGAATGCCTCGACCAGAAAGTCAACGTCCTTGATCGAACCGATGGCAGCGGTAGCCCCCGTTGCTTCGATGGCAATCCGCTTACCGGGATTACTGCTGATTACGGTTACATAATGCCCTTTTTGTACCAACTCGTCAACGAGTGGCTTACTGATATGTCCCAACGAACCAGTGACTGTGATTTTCATAGCATTGTGATTTTACAGATGCAAAATTCGCTAGCTACCCGTCCACAGACATAACCAAATCTACGGTTGTTGTGTCAATAAATACGTCGAAAAGCACGCTTATCGTTTCGGCAATTTCCTTCACCGCCACACGATGAAAATTTACTCGTACGAGTAGACTGTTTTGCGTGGTTCTTCAATCAACGGCTTACTGTTACAGCCACCGTTTTCTGTTCTTTTCGAGGGCTTTTATTGCTTTGGCTTCACTCGGAAAAATACCTAATATGTGCTCGGTTGCGGGATGAATCACTTCATACGCTACCGTCAATGATTTGCCTCTTTGTACCGTTCGTTGCCTGATCATATAGCATTATAACTCATATTTCTGCAATATACCTTAATCCGGGTATTGACAGTATTTAAGTTAGCCAGTGGGCTGTATAGATTACTATAACCGAATGCCGTTTCGAAGAAGTCATCCACAATAACTACCTTTGAGTGTCAATACCCAATTACTTACTTATTCATTTCGTCATCTCTATCAGCATGAAGCGTTTAAACCGCCTGTCAGTTGCGTTCGCTATTTTACTTGCAATCTATTCAGGCTCAGCCGCTCAGGCACAGCTCAAAATTCCGGCAGCCAGTCCGGCTCAAACCACCAAACAAAGCTTCGCCTTAGGCGAGATCACGCTGGAGTACTCTCGACCAGCCACCAAAGGCCGAAGCATCTTCGGGGATCTGGTTCCTTACGACAAGGTATGGCGTACGGGTGCCAATGCTACTACTAAAATCACCTTTTCTTCGGATGTTAAATTAGAAGGCAAAGAAGTGAAAGCGGGTACCTACGGTTTATTTACTATTCCGGGTAAAAACAGCTGGCAAGTTATGCTTTCCAAAGACCTCAACCTGGGGGCTAACGTGGGCAATTACAAACAGGAAAACGAGGTTGTACGGGTGACGGTAAAACCGACTACACTGGCTAACAAAGTAGAGACTTTTACCATCAACATTGCTGACATTATGCCCAGCTCAGCCGTACTGGAAATCATGTGGGATAAAACCCGCGTTCCCGTAACCATCACGGCCGATATTGATCAGACGATCATGAAGAACATCGAGGCATCGTTAGCGTCTGAAAAACCCGCTTATTTTGAGGCCGCTAGTTACTATTACGAAAACAATCGTGATTTGAAGCAGGCGCTCAACTGGGTAACCAAAGCCACCGAACAGAATCCGAAAGCTTTTTGGGTCATGCTGCTCAAAGCGCGTATAGAACTGAAAATGAACGAAAAAGCGAATGCCATTGCCAGCGCCGAAAAAACGGCTGCCCTGGCGAAGGAAGCCCAGAATGCAGATTACGTAAAAATGGCGAATGACTTGATTGCCTCGGCTAAAAAATAAACGTTGCCTAACGGCTTTTCACCAACCGGCTGGATCATTTAGTCCAGCCGGTTTTTGTATGAACGAACTAGGCAATCGAAACGTAAGGCAAACGCGCGCGCTTCTGGACCGCTAAGTGTATATAGGCTCGAAAAAAGGCCATACGATTGCTCGGGGTTGTGTTTCCCAATTATTATGAAGTATTTTACATATAGCTGTGAAACAACGCGTAGCGACACCCTCAAGCTGGCTGATATAAATTTATGTTTCTCCAATTCACTACCCTGACTAAAGACAGACAATGGCGGGAGTTTAGCTGTCAGCTGGATGAGCTCGAAGTTGGACTCGACGTTTTGCTCAGCATTGTCAAGATGGGTGACCAGCTAATAAACGCTTACCTGACCGATGGCGATAGCCGCCTGGCATTACCCGTTGAAGCCTTCGAGGGAGACTCCTTCTCGGAACCGATTGGACAGCTCAAACGCGAATGGGAGCAACTGTTGGCGCAACCTCCGGTTAGCCAGGCCTTAACCTCAGTCGACTGGAGAAAGACCGAAGTGATTGAGCCACTGATAGCCCTGAAACAACGACGGATCGATGGTCTGCAAGATACGCTCAATCAAATGCAGCAACTCCTCTATACGACCGAGCTTGGTATGCAGGAAGGCCCCTACAAAACTCGACTGATTACCCATTATGAGCTAATTATCAATCGGTATACAAACTCGATAGCGCGAATCGAAAACATCTATCCTTCGTTTTCTGTGACCGCTAATTAACCAGAAAGAGCACCATTTACGTGCGTCGTCTACTCTGTGAGAATGGGTAATTCGTAAACCCAAACCCTCGTTCAGGGGTTAGGCACACATGATACCTATACACGCTTTGTCGGCAGCAATTAGCCAACTCGTTCAGGCCGGGCGCACACCTGCTGATACCCTGAATCAGGTTGTAGAGAACGTTGGAACGGCTTTAAATGCGGATCGCTGCTTTTTGTATGTTCGTCAGCCCGACCAAGGGCGGGGACGAACCGCTTTTTGCTGGCGAAAAAACGAAACCATTCCCGACAAGAATACGATACAGCCGGACTGGCAACCCGATACCAAAGCGCTACCCGCCGAGGACCCGCTGATTCGGGCGGGACTAGCCATGAAACCGTCCGTTTATGTCGATGATGTAGAAACGGCAGGCACTGAAGTACTCAACCGGCAATTTGAACGGGACACTTTCGGGCATCGGGCGCTGATCCACGCGCACATTCAGAAAGACAATCAACTGTGGGGCATTCTTCAGCCGTGTATGTTTGGCCGTGCCCGTCACTGGACCGAGGAAGAAAAAACACAAATCGAAACCATCCTGCCGCTTTTACAACCCGTAATCGCAGCTTACGTAGCCATCAGCTGATGCTCTATGCGATCAGTATCCCTGACAGACGTCGCTATTGCACGGCTTCATGTACAGTTCACATTCGCTCCTAATGGCCGGGCCATCAGGAACGAATGTGAACCAGGCAACAACGATACTTTCAGGCTTACTTGGTTCAATCGGGATACGTTCGGGGAAACAGTAACCGAAACTGCGTACCCGTTTCCGGCTGGCTATTAATTTCTATCTGACAGTCTAGTAACTGACATAACTGCTGCACGATGACAAGGCCAATGCCCTCCCCGGATTTAATGCGGGTTCGTTCGGGTAAGCCCGGTCCGGTATCGGTAATGGTAAGCAACCATCGGTCCGAAGTAGGTGCGTCCCCCCACTGAACGGTTACGCCACCAGTCTGGGTGTAGTTCAACGCGTTGAGCAATAGGTTCTGGGCTATCCGGTGCACTTTTACGGCATCTCCCTGCACGGTCAGGTTTTCAGCGCCTTCATTGTGCAGCCACAGTTGCCGTTCGCTGGCTAATGGCTGGACGCTGTCGATCAACCCGTTCAGCAAATCAGCGACGTTAAAGGATGACACTTGCCGTTTTTCCTGACCAGCTTCCAGCCGGGCCATATCCAGCAGTTCCGTAAGCATTTGGGTTCCCTGCTTTAAATTCCGCTGAAGCATACTCAGTATTTGGCTGCGCTCTTCGTCGGTGTTAGCCATATCCAGCAGTGTAGCGGCTCCCTGGATGATGCCAAAGTTACCCCGTAGATCGTGCGATGTACTCCGCAAAAACTCACCCCGCTCCCGTAACTGCTGGCGAAGCTGAACCAGTACCTGCATGTTCTCGTTCGACTTTTCCAGTTCGTTAAGCCACTGTTCCTGTTGCTGTTCCGCTTTTTTCGATCGGGTAAAGTCCTGACCGGTCAGCACCACACCACTGTCAAACTTTGTCAAGGCAATCAGCATCCATTGGTCTTTATCTGCGTCGTAGCGATCCTCGAAAAAAGGCTCTCCCGTTTCCAGCACATGCCGGATGTTGTCGATCGAATGCTCCTTCCAGAGTTTATCCGCCAATTGAGAAATCACCTGGTTCGACAAATCCGCAACGGCATAGCCGGCTATCTGAGCGAACTCCTGGTTGCAAACTACCAGCCGAAAATCAACAATATGCTCAGTGCCGAATTCACCCGAACGCTCGTATACGGGTTTTAGAAAACTAATAGCAGCCGGTGAGCTGTTCAGCACGGCTTGCAGGTTTATGGCCTGTTCCCGTAACTGTTCTGCCGCCTGCTCCAAATCGGTAATGTCCCAATCGATTCCCAACACACGCAGGGGAGCGGGATTGCGGTCCTGCATAATTTCGCCGATCACCTTGAGGGTTTTGACGCCATCTGTGCTTCGAATCCGTATTGTTTCCTCGAAAGACTGCGTACCTTGTTCTAAGTTTTCGACCAGACGTTGGGCCGTAGCACGATCATCCTCGTGCGCAAAAGTCAGGTAGGTTTCAGGCTTGACGAGCGTACCTAGTTCGAGACCAAACAACCGGTACATCCCCTCCGACCAGATCATCGTGCCCGTTGACCGGTTGTATTCCCAGCTTCCGGTTTTAGCGATGTTTTCCGTTTGTTGCAGCAGGGTCAGGTTTTTCCGGATTTCAGACTCTGCTTTCCTGCGTTCGGTGATGTTAATGAAGCTCAGAATAAGCCCTCCGCCGTTTTTCGTCACGGTCATATCCAGCCAGGCTTCCAAAGGCGCTTGACTATACAGCCCTTCCATACGAACGGATTCACCGGTTTCCATCACGCTTAAATAGGTGTCCAGGAAAGCCCGGTGCGTGTCCGGCAATTCTTCCAGCAACCGTTTACCCAGAAGTTGAGCTTCGGTCTTCTGGTAAATCTCTTCGGACGGTTTGTTGGCAGCCCGGAACACAAAATCGATGATGCTTCCTGTCTTATTGTACAACGGATCAAGCAGAACGATGGCGGCAATTGATCCATCGAGCATCCGCTGAATGGTAGCGTTGGACTGTTCCAGTTCTTGCGTACGTTCCTGTACCCGCAGGTCCAGTTCCTGATTCAGTTCCTTTTGCAAATGGACGTCGGCCGAGCTACCGATAAATCCGTTGAAGACGCCATCGGTTCCAAACATCGGCTGGGCATTCTCCTGCATCCATCGGTATGCGCCATCGTGTCGGTGCAGGCGGTACTCAGTCTGAAAGGATTGCCGGGTGTTCAGGTTGCTGTTGTAGATCTTCAGGTAGTCGGACTGGTCGTCTGGATGCAGACTCTCGGCCCAACCGCGCTTCATCACTTCCTCCTGCGAACGCCCCGTAAATTCCAGCCAGACTTTATTCAAGAATGTGTACTGACCATTGGCGTCGGTGACCCAGATAAGCGTTGGGGCATTGTCGGCGATCTGGTGGAACCAGGCCTCCCGTTCGGCCAGCAGTTGCTGCGCCCGTCGGTGTTCGGTAATGTCTTCGATAGCCAGTAGAATGGAATCCTGCTGACGAACAACGCGCCGGGCGTTGAGTGAAAGCCGCTTTTCGCCCGTTATGAGCGACTGATACGTAAGTTCATACCCCTGAAACTGCGCTCCGGAGGTGACCACATCGGTAAGCATCAGCCGCAAGTCGGGAATGTCCCACTGCCGATTGCCTAATTCGTAAATAAGTCGGCCTTCTGTTTCGCTCGCGTTTAGCTGGAACAGCCGGTAGAAAGCAGGGTTGGCACTTTTTATCCGGAGATCGGTATCGAGTACCAGCGTAGCTTCGCGAATGGTATTGAAAATATCCTCCGAGAACTGGTGAGCCTCCGACAACTGATCATTGCGTACCTGCAACTCCTGGTTGATCGTCAGCAGTTCTTCGTTGGTTGACTCAATTTCTTCCTTACTGGTCTCGAGTTCTTCATTGATACTCTGCAACTCTTCGTTGCTGCTGATGATTTCCTCGTTTGCCGATTGAAGTTCTTCATTGCTGGCTTCCTGTTCTTCGATGATGGAGCGCATATCCTCCCGCAGGTTGGCCAGTTCGGATTCCAGTTCTTTGATCCGGCGGTTGCGGGCACTGGTCGATTGGGTAACCGGTGCTACCGGTGGATCGACTTCCTCGAAGATAATGAGAAATAATCGCTCTTCGGTAGCCGTATCGAGCGGCACGGCTTCAATGGATGCGTAATGCGTTTTGTTTCTAACCTTAAATTCAAGACCACTTTTGCGAACAGACTCGCCCGACTTCTGGGCTTTATGAACCGCATTTCGCAGTTCAAATACCAGCGCGGGTCGGGCCATCTTGATCAGGTTCAGGCTGGCTTTCCCCGGCGATGGTTCTAGGAACATACCGGTTGACCCCCGAAACTGAAGGATTTCCATGTCCTGACTCACGACCACACTGGCCGGGACGTACTGATTCAGCAGCAAATTGTCAACCAGTTTATCCAGATCAGCACCCGAACCCGACCACCGCTCCTGTCCTGACGGCAAATGACGATCCAACAAGTTACCACTCGGCTGATTAGTCGTTTTGGGAATCGTCGTTGGACGGCTGTTTATGTAGTCACCGTCCAGTTGACGGGGTGTAAGCGTAAATGTGGCCCGGCTGTCGACGTCGTTTTTACGGGCAAAAATCTTATAATTTTTTTCCAGCTGCGAGAACATCTGCGCCGAAGAACCTACCGTTTCAGACTTGCCAAGCACCAGATAGCCGTTCGGATTCAGGGCGTAGTGAAACGTGACGATGGCTTTGCGCTGGAGGGTTGCATCCAGATAAATAAGCAGATTGCGGCAACTAACCAGATCGAGTCGCGAAAAGGGCGGATCCTTGAGCAAATTGTGGGGAGCAAATACGCACAGGTCCCGCACCGATTTGTTGATGCGGTAGTGGTCATCTACTTTGGTAAAGAAGCGTTGCAGTCGCCGGGGTGATATGTCCATCACTTCCCCGCGCGTGTAGCTGCCCAGTCGGGCTTTTGCCACAGCCGACTCGCTCAAGTCGGTCGCGAATAACTGAATAGTCCGGCTTATAGCCCGCTCCCCCAGTACTTCCAGCAACAGAATAGCCAGCGAATAGGCTTCCTGCCCCGTTGAGCAGGCGGGTACCCAGATGCGGATAGGCTCAGCGGCTGGTTTCTCGCGGACGAGCTGCGGAAGCAGAACTTTCTGGATGTAATCCATCGTATCGGCATCCCGAAAAAAAGTCGTCACATTGATCAGCAGATCATCATAGAGTAACAAGGCTTCATCGGGATGCTGGCGCAGATAGTCGGCATAGGCGCGCAGAGAGTCCAGTTTATAGAGCAGCGTTCGGCGGATAATACGCCGGCGAATAGTCGTTATTTTGTAGTGACTGAAATCAACCCCCGTCGACCGACGCAGTAGTTGAATGATCATCCGCAGATCTTCACTGGAAGAGGCCGTAGGTTCATCCAGCATCGCTTCCAGATTGTCCGTTTCCTCCAGTTCCGTTAGCGTTGTCTGCTGAAACAACGATGTTTGCTGGCTAAGCCGTTCGAGTTCTTTAGCGATTTCGGCGGGTGGCAATACCCGGTCTACTACCCCTTCCAGAATGGCCGACCGGGGCATACTCTGAAACCGGGCCGTTTCGTCCTGGGCAAATGTTATTCCGCCCGCAGCTTTGATGGCGCGCATGCCCAGCGTCCCGTCGGAAGCCGCACCCGACAGCACAACAGCAATGGAACCTTCTTTCTGTCGTTCGGCCAGCGATAAAAAAAACTGGTCGATAGGCATGTGGATCGACGAACGGGACTCGCGCGGCTTCAGGGTGAGAACCCCATCCAATACCTCCAGATCCTGGTCAGGTGGAATGATGTACACCTGATTGGGTTCAACCCGCATCAAGTGCTGTGCTTCGTGCACGGGCATTTCCGTTGCCCGGCCAAGAATGTCTACCAACCGACTTTCCTGCGTTGGATCAAGGTGCTGAACATATACGTAGGCTAGTCCTGTTGTGGGCAACAGGTTCTGCAACAGTTCAACCACCGCTTGCTGTCCGCCCGCTGATGCACCAATGGCAACAATGGGAACGTTTGAGGACAAGTTGGACTGCGGAGAATCGGAGGTGGACTTCTTTTTTGCCATTATTCACGAACTACCGGTAAACTAAGAAGCAGTAGGGCAGTTTGAAAGATTAGAGTGTTTTTTTAAATCACCGTTTGATAAAGATATAGCCTTAACTTAATATGGCAAAACGTGACATTATTGTAATTGGTGCATCAGCCGGTGGCGTTTATGTCTTAAAAGAACTAGTAGCAGCTTTACCGGCTGATCTTAAGGCGTCTATTTTTGTCGTATTACACGTATCTCCCCATTCCTCAAGTTATTTACCGGAGATCCTTACGGGCGCAGGATCCCTGAAAGCAGTCCACCCTATTGATGGTGAGATTATTCAGCCGGGATATATCTACGTAGCTCCACCCGACCATCATATACTTGTTGAATTTGATCAGGTACTTGTTAAGCGAGGTCCCAAGGAAAACCGGTTTCGTCCTTCTATTGATGCGTTGTTTCGTTCCGTCGCTTATACGTACGGATCGCGGGTTATTGGCGTGGTTCTGACGGGAATGCTCGATGACGGCACCTCGGGCATGTGGGCGATAAAACGACTGGGTGGTACCACAGTTGTTCAGGAACCCGACGATGCGCCTTACTCGAGTATGCCCGATAGCGTACTGGCCTATGTGGATGTAGATTACTGCGTTCCGGTTAAAGAACTAGCCCCCTTATTGGTCCAACTAAGCAGAGAGACCGTTATGGACAAACCAGATTTTACCAGCGACGAACAGCAGCGGATGGAAACGGAAGTAAACATCGCTGCTCAGGAAAACGCCTTCGAAATGGGTATTTTGAGCATGGGTGAGTTGACGGCCTTAACCTGTCCGGAATGCAATGGTGCGCTGATCAGTATTAAAGAGGGTAAATTGATTCGCTACCGCTGTCATACGGGTCATGCCTTTACGGCTAGTTCACTGCTGGCGGAAACGACGAAGGTGGTGGAAGAATCGTTCTGGAAGGCCATTCGTAGCCTGGAAGAAACGGTGATTCTGCTCGAGCAGTCGGCCAAGCAGTTTGCCGAGGGAGGCAATCAGGTCGCTGCTGATCAATTTTACCAAAAGGCCCAGGAAACCCGCCAACGAGCGAAGGTAACGCACGAATTTGCCTTTCAGCAGCAAAAATTCAGTGGAGACAGCCCAATTCCTGCGTAGACTTTTCATACGGGCTGTTCTGGTGCGGCTCGCTCGAGATTATCGCACTGAGGATACGGATCTGACGGCCCTCTGCTGTTATGACAAAGGCAAGATCGCCAGTACAATCAATCAGCGAATAACTAGCATTCGTAAAAACAAGGTCAAGGCTACCAGTATAAGTGGGAGCTAATTCTATAACTTTCTTTACCCGCTCGAAGCTTCGGTTATGCTTCACTCGGCTGTAATAAACGTATCTTATTTAACTGGTCTAGCGCACTTTGGCTCCATTACTGACAAGCAAGCCGTTGTGATTACCTAAACCGAAATACGATGGGTTTACAACGAGCGTATGACAGACGTAGAAACGGGTGTGTACGAAGTCTATCGACCTACTGTTTCCGCTATTCAGGGCAAGTACTCACGCACAAATGCGCACCTTTGCCAATCGAATATCAGTCCGATTGAATTGCCGCTGCATTTCAGTGAAGACCCAATCAATGGCTTCATCTGGATCAGCAGCGGTAACGGCCAGATCCGTATTTAGTTGAATACTGTGGTTCGTTTCATCAAGAACGTCGAAGACAACCCGGATCAAGTGTTTCTTAATAGCCATAGAAGTCAAAAGAGAAATGAAAGAATAAAAAATCGTATCAGCGATGCCGCGCTTCGCTAACATGCCATAAAATTAGCGACTTATTGTTTTAGTTGTATTATATATAGCAATTAAATATTATATAACGAGGTTAGTATGCTGATCCTTAATTATTTATAATATTCGTTATGACTCAATAGCCGAAAATCATCTAAATCTGATTGACGCTGTAGTCAATACGGTCAACTTAGTGAGAGTGAAAAAGCAAAGCAACCAATCAGAACAATGGTGACAACCTTTCTCTGACGACATCAAGACTTAGTTCACTTAATAGCTTGAACGTCATCATTTTGCCTGGAACTAGTAAACTAGTGTAGATACAATTGTATACCGTTTAATTAACTTACTAATCAACCAACACATACACTGCTGAGTATAAATAACTAGTAACGTATATTTGTATCGTCTACCAATAAAATATATTAAATAGACTTATTAATGTCGAAAACTCTTTGGAGAATAGTTATATGGATTTGTACAGTAACCGTTTTTTACTCACCCTTATTACCACTGCTGGCCCAATCAGCTACGGCCATTAAACCCCAGTTAATCACTGAAGAACAAGGTTTACCTCAGGCTTTTGTTTCAGATATCCTACAAGGTCCTAAAGGATTTATCTGGATGGCAACCCGCGACGGATTATGCCGTTACGACGGGCACACGTTTAAAGTTTTTCAACCGAACTCAGCCGCTAAAACTTCGCTTTCGTTTCCGGACCCTTTAACGTTAAAGCTCGATCACTCGGGACATATATGGATTCGTAGTTATTCGCAGGATCTTGATTGGTTTGATCCCGTTCGCGAAACGTTTGTCAATTTTTCACACCAGCCGTTTTACCAGCGTAATTTTGGCCGTGATTCATTGCATCTCTTTTATCCAGACGGTCATAATCGCCTTTGGCTTTACTTCGCCAAGCAAGGGCTGGTCTCGGTAGATTTACGCACAAATCGTTTTCAATCCTACCGTCACCAACCGCACGATGCTGCTTCGATTAGCCAGGGGTCAGTCGGAGGGATTGTCGAAGATAAACAGGGTAGGGTGTGGGTTGCAACGGCGAGCGGACTAGACCGATTTGATGAGCAGACAAGACAGTTTACGCACTACAAACACGATCCGAACAACCCCCGCTCGCTTCCGGACAATCAACTTACGGGCCTGTATCAACACCCTAATGGTAGCCTGGTCGTTCTTTCCCAACGGTATCTTACTTTGTTGAAGCCTACCACGGGGCAGTGCGCTAATTCTCCCCTTGCGCCGAAGCAGACCCAACAAAAGAACCGCTTCTTTTTTACTGACTCAAAAGGCAACGGTTATTTTTACTACTACGACGAACTGTTTCGACTCGATGAGAAAAGTGGCTTACAGCGGTTTCCTATATTTCCTGGTAGCTCCATGTACATATCCTTATTCATCGACCGATCTGACGTTCTCTGGGCGGGAACGAACGGACGAGGGGTATTTAAGTATGATTTGAACAACAAGCAGTTCGACCGCTATCCTTACCAAGTGAGCTTTCACACCGATCTGCTGGTCAACCAACTGGGAGTTCCTTCACCAAAGGTGGCTCGCCTTGCACTGCACAATGGTTCCTTTTATTTCCGATACACTTTTGATCAGGATAAGCGGCTCATGTTCAACGTAGGGAAGTCGCCCTTCCACCTGCTTAATCTGCAAACAAAGCAACTGACAACGATTCCTTTTCCTGTCTTGTTTGACGGTCAGCCGACCGATCAATCCATTCCCCTGGCTACCGACCCAGGCGGCACAATCTGGACTGTCTGTAAATCGGAATTATGGCGCTATGACAAACAGGCAGGCAAATGGATCCATGTATCGTATCCTCAGCTGGCACAGATCAAACCATCGATTAATCAACTGGTGGTTGATCCCCATGCCTTTTGGCTATCGACCAGCGATGGCTTATACCGCTTAGACCGTACGACGGGGATTTTGCGCTCGTACAGGCACGAACCGAAGAACAACGCTTCGCTGAGTAGCAACAACCTTTATTGTTTGTCCAGCGATCCGGTAGATGACAATATCCTTTGGATTGGAACTTTCGGCAACGGTTTATGCCGATTTGATAAACGCACCGGTACATCACGCCGACTGACGACTGACAATGGTTTACCCAATAACGTCATTTACTCGGCAATTCCTGACCAAAAGGGTTATTTGTGGATCGGTACCAATAAGGGACTATGCCGATTGAATAAACGCACCTTGCAGACGCAAACCTACACCACGCAGGATGGACTGATTGCCAATGAATTTAACCGGTATCATTTTCTGCATTTACCCAATGATCGAATCATACTAGGTGGTATTGAAGGAATTACGGCTTTCGAGCCCTCTCGCGTAAGAAATGATACGTACCAGCCAAAGGTAGAGTTGACCAATCTTCTGGTTAATAATCGGCCTGTCAATTCGGAGACGGACTCGTCGATTGTCGGATTGCCGGCTCATGCGCTTACAAAAATTGTCCTGGCACACAACCGAAACGACCTCAATATTGAATTTGCGGTAATACAGTTCAATCGACTAAAAAAGAACTTGTACCGCTATCGAATGGAGGGACTAGACAAAGACTGGATTATTGTTAATCATCCTGAAGCTGTCTACACCGATTTAGAACCGGGGCGTTACACGCTTATCATCAACGCTTCTAACTATTCGGGCTTCTGGAGCAACTATTGTCGTAAGCTGGATATCATCGTTCAGCCACCCTGGTGGGCTACATGGTGGGCTTACGGGCTATACAGCGTTTTGGTAGCGCTTATCCTATACGGTTTGCTGCGTTCGTTCGCCTACCGGCTATCGCTGCACCAGTCAATTCAGATAAAGCAAAAGGAAGTCGAACTTAAAGAGCAAGAGGCCCAACAGCTCAAAGGGATTGATGAACTGAAGACCCGTTTTTTCACCAACGTTACCCATGAGTTTAAAACGCCTTTAACCTTAATTCTGGCTCCAGCCCAACTTCTGCGGAAGGAGTTGGATCAGACAAATTACATCCATCAGCTAGATTCCATTGAGCACAATGCCAACCAATTGCTCCGGCTCACCAACCAACTTATGGACCTGGCGAAAGTAGAGGCTAAAATTATGCAGGTGCATGAGTCGTGCGGCAGTCCGGGTATGTTGGTTGAGCAGGTTGTTAATTCGTTTTCCAGCTTAGCGCAGCAAAAAACAATTCAGTTGGATTATGAAAACCAGCTTAGCAACGACTACCAGTTTGATTCCATGCTGCTGGAACGAATCGTTTACAACCTACTGTCCAATGCGCTGAAATTTACGCCCGACGGTGGTCATGTAACGGTCTGCCTGGCCCCGCATAACGGCATCACGCTAACCGTAACCGATACGGGCGTTGGCATACCGTTTCAACAGCTACCTTCCATCTTCGACCGTTTTTTTCAGGCAGGTACACCTGCCACTCGTCAAAACGAAGGTACTGGCATTGGCCTGTCGTTAGTTAAAGAGTTGGTCGAACTCCAGGGGGGAACGATCCACCTGGAGAGCACCGAAGATCCGTTGCCGAATCGGCGGGGAACGGTGGTAACGGTACGACTACCCTACCAATTAGTTGAGCCCTTAGAAACCGAGCAAATAGCCAACACAGGTAGTACGCCAAGAGGTGAGGGGCGAAGTAGTGCAGAAACGCCGGTTATCTTACTCGTTGAAGATAATGCGAACGTGGCTAACCTGATCGTCGATAGTCTGCAAGCAAACTACTACGTCACCTGGGTCAAAAACGGTCTGGAAGGCATGAGTCATGCTACTTCGCAGATTCCGGACTTGATTATTAGTGATGTTTTAATGCCGGTTATGGATGGCTACACGCTCTGCCAAAATCTAAAGGCTGACCCAAGAACCAACCATATTCCTATCATTCTATTAACGGCCAAATCGTCCGTTGACAGCCGATTGGAGGGATTAGCAACAGGCGCTGATGATTATATCACCAAACCTTTTTTGATAGCTGAACTACAACTGCGCGTCCGAAACCTGTTAGAGCGTCAACAGCGATTCCGGGAGCTTATTCATGCCGACCTGACAGGTATCGACCAGCCAGCACTCACCGAGCCAGTTGAAAACTCGTTCTTGACTAAAATTTATTCGCTAGTAGAAACTAAGCTTGACGATTCCACCTATGGCGTTGAAGAATTAGCCAGCGATATAGGCATGAGTCGGTATACCCTCCATCGTAAGATCAAAACCCTTACTACGCTGCTTCCAAATGAACTGATTCGAAACTACAGACTCAAGCGTTCTCTTTATTTTCTTCAAAAGGGTTACACGATTGCTGAAACTGCTACGCTGGTAGGCTTCGATAGCGCTTCTTACTTTACCAAATGCTTTCGTAACCTATATGGGGTAACTCCGAGTAAAATTGATCAAATACACTATAAATTTGAATGATAATAAGTAAAACAACCACTTATGACTCATCATTTATACTATTTGCTACATTTTTTACGAAAGTCGCCACAAAAGTTATAGTCGTTATTATAGCTATCGCTGATTTTTGAGCTAACGAACTTTCCTCAGGGTAACTTCTTATTACCCTTCAATTCCAGAATAGCTTTTACATACACCGTCCGTTTGGATGGCTGATAGAAAGTGTTTATTACGTAAACTTTGCTTTTAACTAATCGAGATAATTTCTCAAAATTATTCCCAGCAAGTGTTCATCAAACAAGGCCTTTTTCTTTGAGGCTGTCACGTTTTTATCGACGGAACAAGCACTTTTTGCCGCAGTAATTAACCGGCAGTTGCTTGACTTGTGGGCCAATTAAAGATACAATTTATGCAGATCAGGAATTACTTAATTGCTAACTACACGACTGAGGATGTTACAGTTCTTAGGGATCACTTAACCAAAGTTCCTTTACTACAATTGGCCGGTATTCCTACCAGCATAGAAGCCACCATAGCTTTGTTGATGAGTGAAGACATCGATCTGATTATTCTCAATGTCGATTCATCCCCGTCAGGTTTAGATTTATTAAAGCAGAACCTACCCCTGCCGCCCGTGATCGTGCTCAGCAGCTCCCACCAACTCGCCGTCGAAAGCTACGAGATCGGCGTGGCCGCCGACTACATCCTCAAACCAGTCACCCTACAACGGCTCCTGCTGGCCATCAACCGCGCCCTCGCCCAGCAACTCACCAGAACCAGCTTCCAGCAGCTTGACTACATCTTCCTCAAGATGGGCCGCAAGATCCAGCGCTTCGACTTCCAGGCCATCGACTACATCGAAGCCTACGGCATCTACTCCAAGGTGGTCTACCACAACCAGCTGTTTGTGGTCAACGAGCGGATTGCGGCCCTGAGCGCCCTGTTACCGGCCCGCCAGTTTGTGCGGGTGCACAAGTCGTACATCGTCAATCTGAGCAAGATCACCAGTTACGACCGCAACTTTTTCCACATCGATGCGGAGAAGATCCCTATCGGGGTCTCATTTCGACCCAAACTCGAAGGACTGTTAAATTTTTTAGGAGCGTCGTAAACTTCTCCCCAAAAGACCTCATAAAAATAGTATGTATACGTATAATATAACGGTCAATAATATACGTTTTAGTCATTTGCTCGCTTGTACTTCTGCTATATTCAGGACCCGTTAGTTTTTACGAGGTAAGTTGACGCATTGAGAGTGGGAATCAAACTACCATTTACAATCATCAACTTATTAGCTATCCGCGACATAAGAGCGTTCAATTCTATGTTTTTGCTTACCTGACAACGCCATTTCTTTGTTTATAAATGAATTTACTTGACTTACTTGCGCTTAGTATATACAATTTGTTACATACAAAAACTCATTTGATCCTCTAATATTGCAAAAAAATTACTGTTTTTATCTTTTTTCTAGGCTCGATGTTATGGCAATCTTTAGAGCAAGTTGATTTGTACAGAACTTTATTCAGATTAATCGATTAAGTGTCTGTATTATACTGATTATCTAATAGACAGAGACAAGTGTTTATATACAGTTTGCAATTAAACTAACAACAATACGAGTACCTACTCGTATTGTCATCAATAAAAAAAGCTGCTCAGTAGATATATACCTTCGCATGTGCGACTCCTTTGAATAATACAAGGCTCGTTTATTCTATTACTATATGATACATAGTATCCAGACCTTTCTTCATTTTGAAAACACCTATTATAAAGTAGCACTATTTACAAACGCTGCAATTACTAGTTAGAAGCAGTGTTAAACATAAATAATCACTCGATAGTTTAACTTTATGTATAGAGCCTGATGACATAATAATTTAATAGCTACGATTAATACTTTTCTTAAAATACGTTCCTAAATTTATCTAATCTTAGATAAGGATAACTATCTTAAAAACGTCTAAAATATTCCATTTACTACAACTTACTTGCTTTACTATAGCTTCGAAAATAACTATTTTGAAAGTAAGGCGTCCATGCAATTAACGTTCAACGATAAACATACTATCTTTATAAATATCTATCAATATTATAGACTAAAAGCTACCATCTCTTTTGATGAGAAATATCGGCAAACTAATACTAACCAAAATGAAAGTTTATCTTCAATAGTAATATAGCAGCATTCGAACAAAGTATATCCTGTCAACAATGAAATGCTATCATAGAGCCTTTTCAATTTGCTTCGGCAATGGTTTAAACCTTGTCAGTGGTACTCTTTTCATTTCCTCGGCAAAAAGGTATTTAATTAAATTATTTTATAAACAGTCTAAATACTATTTGGCTTCTTAAAACTATGTCATTTGATCTATAATGCCCGCTTTAACTAAAAAATTGCCCGCTTTACCTGTTTTTTTAGCTACACTGTTACTTATCTGGTCTTAATTAGTTTGAAAGAAAAGCATCGTCAGTCGTGCTATTAATTAGTTATGCGTGAACAACGCAGACGAATAATTCAAACTCCAACTTCAAATTATTTCGATCGTGAAGGTTATTAATTACATTATTATTGATGACACGGAGTCCGATGTAGCGAATCTCAAAGAGAATTTGATGAACTACCCTTTTTTGAATCTTATTCAGGTTTGTACTACACTAGATGAAGCCTTAACAACCTTGTCTACCGAAGACGTTGGTCTTATCTTCATGGAAACAAGCCTAGGGGGTACGCCAACTTTTCCTTTATTAAAGCAGAACCTACCCCTGCCGCCCGTGATCGTGCTCAGCAGCTCCCACCAACTCGCCGTCGAAAGCTACGAGATCGGCGTGGCCGCCGACTACATCCTCAAACCAGTCACCCTACAACGGCTCCTGCTGGCCATCAACCGCGCCCTCGCCCAGCAACTCACCAGAACCAGCTTCCAGCAGCTCGACTACATCTTCCTCAAGATGGGCCGCAAGATCCAGCGCTTCGACTTCCAGGCCATCGACTACATCGAAGCCTACGGCATCTACTCCAAGGTGGTCTACCACAACCAGCTGTTTGTGGTCAACGAGCGGATTGCGGCCCTGAGCGCCCTGTTGCCGGCCCGCCAGTTTGTGCGGGTGCACAAGTCGTACATCGTCAATCTGAGCAAGATCACCAGTTACGACCGCAACTTTTTCCACATCGATGCGGAGAAGATCCCTATCGGGGTCTCATTTCGACCCAAACTCGAAGGATTGTTACGACTCTTCGAAAGTTCTTAGACACTGGTACTTAGATTTCATCGTATAGGGATCTGATCTTGTAAACCATTAAGTTGGTTACAAAACCAGATCCCTGTAGTTTTAATTAACATTTACAGCTTGATGTATATGTTTCCCATAAATAGCCTTTATAAAAATCTTCTTGAGTAAGCACTTTGCAGTTTAATACGGGTACGCATTAATCGCATCTTAATTGCACTTTCTGAAATATTATATTGTTGGCTGATACTTTTGATTGATACGCCTTTTTCGTATTTCAAGCGCAAGATCTCTACATCTTCTGACCGCAACTCTTCCATAACAAGTTCTAAATCCTGAAGTTGAACGTTAGCAACTTCAGCATGATCCGATTCAGGGACGTTCCGCAGATGACTGTCTGAAAGAAATTCTGTTCTCAATCGCTTAGTTAAACGCAGTTGATCAATACAATAATTATAAGCAACTGAGTATAGCCATGTGGAGAAATCTGAACGGCTTTGAAAGGTATTAAGCTTGACAAAAACTTTAATAAAAATTTCCTGCGTAAAATCTTTAGCAACTTCATGATTTTTTGTCATTGAAAAGCATTGCTTATAGACCATTTCAGAATAACGCTTGTAAATGCTATCAAAAGATTCCATAGTTGTGCATTTATTAGTTTTTTACAAAGAATTACGGTGGTAATAATCAATATTATTCTTCTTCACGCATTTAGTCGTGATTCACTCTTTACTAGGCAAAGTGACTGGCTTTAACATATAGATTAAAAAATAAGCCCTAATTTTTAATGAGATGGAGTAGTTAACTCCGTACGCTGTACATGATACTTCTGCTTTTAGGTGTTAGATTCAACATCAACTAGTCTAATGACATCGGGTTTAATCAATTTACATTTCATAGTGGTAAAGATCTAAAGAACAGCTATCAAAAATTGGAACATCCATCCTCTGGTAACTGCCCTATCATTTCATTCTTTATCTACATACTTAATGTAAGATTAAGTCCTGTTTTCTGGATTAGTCGTTTTAAGCAGTCAGATACGTTTAGCACCAAAGTGGATCTGCTTACACGCTTTACAGAGCAATGTCTTCTATCCATTTAAGCTCAACAATGAACCGCATGCATAGTAGTAGAAATTTTTACGCTATGTACAGTTAAATAGGTATAATCTCTCTTGTTTCTATAAGTAAAGTTAATTATTATGGTATAATATAAACTACTATCGGGTCATTACTGAACCATAAAATAACATTAACACAGGTTTTTATACCATAAACTAATATTCCGAACAGTGTTACTTAATGAATTAAATTCTAGTTGAATTTATATTACATTTTTTTCTTAAAAAATCTATCCTTTGTTGCCGTAGAGGATCTGCCTCTTTCAATAAACAGTAAAAATTTTGTGCCATTATTAACTTTTTAACCATCTTGTTAATAAAATTTACATATATATAAATATATTTTCTATTGTCTGATTTTTTATACTCTTTAACTCATTTGTGACCTTTCTTGCACTTATTTAAATACGATACTTCTCATTACACAATGAACTAGTTTGTCTAGGTCGAGCAACCTTTCACCAGTCTTTATAAGGTGCAGAAAACAGCATATAGTTGAACCGAATAACCAAAACAAAAGCCGCTTCAACCATAATGAATGTGGGACAAATGCATTTTTTGCCAATAAGATGACAGACAATTACGTATAGGCGGACCTTACAGCAGCATCAGCTTTAGATAAACGAGCAAGCCTGTTATAAAACTTTTACAAGTCCTTTTATATGACCAATAATTTAACATTATCGGTCATAACACTTTATAAAAAAGAATGACCCTTATTTTTAACTCTGATTTAGCTTGAGTGAATAGCAAAATAAACTATAAGTTAATAGTGACTTTACAGCCTTCTCAACTGTTGATGTACGTGATTCGGACTAAGCCAGTGGTTCATTTAAGATTCTCTTCAAAACCCCAAAGAAGAATCCCGGTCATGTATCTATTACACAACAGATACATGGGATTCTTCTTTGGGGTTTTCAGCTAAAAATACCGGGGCGTCAGAACGCGATTCTTTCCAAATCCAAATTCGTACCGTAGCATAATTTCGTGTGAACTGGGCGCTACATCCTTAAAGTTGTTCATCGTCCGATCATAAGCGTACCCAAACCGAAACTGATCACTTAACTGAACTTCCAGCAGCCCAACCAGTGCATCGGTGCCCACACTGCTCCAATCGCTGAACTGGTTTCTGCGCATCGAAACGCCAAGCCCGATGCGATCCATAAACCAAATGTTTACGTTACCATCGAATCCCAACGGTGCACCCTCGGCATATTTAATTAACAGCGAAGGCTTTAGCTTGATGACCGGACTAACCCCCACGACAAAACCTGCCGCCAGGTAAGCATGACGACGCTGCGTCGAAATGACATTCCCTACGTTGTATTCACTGAGCTTGTTCTTGATCAGACGAGGCACCGACAGACTCAGGTACGAGCGGTCGTTGCTCAGGTAGATACCCGTCCCAAAGTTGGGCAGCAGTTTGGTAATGTTGCTGGCAAAGGCAGGATCAACCTGTCCCCCGTCTGGACCGGTTCGTACATCCGCCAGGTTAACATTGTAGCTGGCGGCCCCTCCCTGCAAGCCCAGAGCCAGCGTCGAGCGATTGCCAACCTTAATTCGAAACGCATACGAGACAAATCCGCCTGCTTCCTGAATAGGACCATACTTATCCCCGTAAAGCTGTAGACCTACCCCCACCCGCTCCCGGTTGAGGGGCATGTCCATCGTGAAGGTAGCGGTTTGGGGGGCTCCTTCCACACCGGTCCACTGATTGCGGTAGAGGGCCGACATGCTTAGTACATCGCGACTACCGGCATAAGCCGGATTTAGCGCCACCATGTTAAACATGTACTGGGAGAACATTTTGTCCTGTTGGGCCAGTCCTGGGCTACTGATGCCTATAAGCATCAGTAGCGCCAGAACCCGTCTGTATCGGAGAGAAAAAACCAATCTTACCATAGGTATCTATAACTAGCGATTAAGGGTCAAGTAACGGACATACCGGCGGCCATCGCTGGTGCGAATGATGTAGTAGTAGGTACCGTCTGGCAGACCATCGTCATCCGAACCTACCGTCACACCCGTGTTTGGCTTACCATTCCAGTTGTTTTGGTAGTCTTGGTTCTGATAGACCATCTGTCCCCAACGGTTATACACTTCCAGGCTAACCGTTAACCCCTGCATGCCGCGGATGACAAATACATCGTTGACACCATCACCGTTGGGCGAGAAGCCTTCGGGAATAAAGACCGCCGAATTATCCAGCGGCAGGGTCAGCGGAGTCGCTTCCCGCTCGTTATCATCCGTCGGGTTCTGGTTACCGTTAAGATCCGCGATAAGTCCATTCGTTGACACATCGTCGACCAGACCAGTTCGGTTGAATGCCTGAGCATAGACCGAGTTGAGGAACGTTGACGTGTTGCCACTGCTGGTCACGTTCACCACCACCCGAATGGTATCCACCACACCCGGTAGCAGTACACTACCCGGCTCACCAAGCACCAGTTGCGGCTGGCTATCCCCGTCAAAGTGAGGATTTACAACCAATTGGCTGCCCGTTGAGCTGGTGATCGGCGCTTTCACAACCGTATAGCGAGCGCCCGTCTGACCGTTGAAGACCTTCGTTAGCGAGTCGCTTACACTCACCTTTGTCAGCGTGTCAGGACCGAAGTTCTGCACCACGATCTGATAGGTCACGTTGTACGATCCATTCGGTTGACGAGCAGTGTCAGCTATCGCCATGGCGACGCCGATGTAGGAGCCCGTCAGAAGCTGATTCAACGATACCGGCGTGGGCAGGTTACTTGTTCTTGGATCAAGCGTGTTCGCCGGATCAGGATTGGTACCTGCTGTTGAGGTATCCGCTACCGCCCTTCCTTCCGCCGTTTGAGCCGTCGCGTACGCTGTGTTATAGAAGGTCAGCGCATCGGCATTCTTCGCATTCACCCGTACCGTAAAGCTTACCTGCCGTGATGTACCTACGGGCAGACTGCTGAGCGAATCAACCAGCATCTTGGTCACCAGACCCTGACCCGTGTAGAGCGTATCAGCCTTCAAGCCGGTATCGGTCGTCAGGTGAATGCGGTTGTCAACGATCAGCGCTCCATGCCCAAAGGTCTGCGACAGGTTGTCCACCACTTGCACGTTGTAGAGTGGTAGCTGACCCATGTTACTCAGGGTAATGGTGTAGGGAATATCGTAGATACCCGCTTGTACCAGCGCTGGTGTTCCTACTGATTTAGCCACACCTAACAACGCTGATGGCAGATCGAAACGAACACCCGTTGGCGTAGAGCCCTCTGGTTTAGGATCAAGTCCTGTGTTGGAGATGTCGGTAACGGCTTGGTTTGCCGGAGTGAGACCAACGGCCGTTGCACTAGCGTAGAACGGACCCGCTGCTCCGTTGGGCTTCACATTCACCGTGATCAGAATCGTATCCTGCACGCCTACGGCCAGACTGCTGGCTCTTGCGAGCAGGTCAGGCTGTGTATGACCGTCATAGCTTGTATTCGCCACTAACGTGCTGCCTGCCCCAACGACTGGCTTACCAACGACAGCGTACGAAGCGGGCGCGCTGAACGCACGAATCAGACTGTCACTCAGGCTTACATTCGTCAGATTTACGTTACCCACGTTTTTGACCGTCGCTTTGTACGTTACGTTGTAGCTGTTATCCGCTTGCGGCTGAATCTTGATTACCGCCAGGGCAACACCAATACCCGGTCCGGTTGGCGCGCTGACACCCAGGGTAAAGCTGGTGGCACCGGTGTTATTGACCGGATTCCCATCGTTATCTGGATCAGGATTGATACCGGCTACCGACGAATCGGCTACCGTTACACCGTGGCTCAACGCCGATACATACGCTGTGTTGTTGAACGATTTACTGGTATTACCCAGCGCCCGTTTCAGGGTCACATCGATTGTAAAGTGTTGTGATCCGCCTGGCAACAGCGACGTGGTCAGACCCGGTTGCGTATTGGTACCGGTACCGGTTGTCCAACTGAATTCGGGAACCAGCTTCGCATCGGACGCTCTGACCAAAACCTCACGAATCGTGTTGGGCGAAAAGACACGGGCCAGGTCGTCCGTTACGTGGACGTTCTGAAGCGTATCGTCCCCAAAGTTGGTAACGACAAAGCCGTATGACACCCGGATCAGCGAATCACCAACCGCACGTGGTGTACCAACAACCGCTTTAGCCAAGCCAATCACACCCGTACGGGCGGCTGAGGTATCCCGTACCGTCACGCTCGAGAAGTTATTAGCCCCATTCAAATCCTTGTTGTCCAGATACGTAACCTCGGCGGTGTTGACAATGGCTTGTCCTTTCTTAATCACATGGGCCGCGTACACCAACTGGCGGGATTCACCCACTTTTAGACTGTCGATCCGTTGTTTGATAACCCCGTTCGACACAGAATAGCTGGTGGGTGACGCATAGACTAATGACAAGCCTGCTGGCAACACATCGCGTACATCGATGTTCTTAGCCGTGTGCGGACCCGCGTTCGTCACCGTCACTGTGTAGCTCACCGGTGCACCGTTTGATACGTAGGCGGTGCTGGCCAGCTTGGTAATGCGTACATCTGTGTTGAGTGTATCAGCTGCACAGTTAAAGACTTTTACTTCAATCTTCGACGGTGCACTCAAACAGCCCGTTGGTCCTTTCTCAACCACCCAGTACGTACCCTCGCAGACCGAATCAGGACGCATCACAATATTAGACGTGTTGCATTCGCAGATGCGGTAGATGTAGCTGCTGCCTACGCTCGTCGAAGACAACCCCTTCGTCAGATCGACAATCTTGGCCGGGCACTCGTTGCGCAGATTATGCACCAGCGGTGGCGCCAGCGGAGCAGCTACCTCAACAACCACATCCGCCGACTTGACTGAGCTGCAACCACCCGCATCCAGTACTTGCACGCTGTAGCTGCCGCCTGTTTTGACGACGATACTCTGTGTGGTCGCGTTCGTGTTCCACTTGTAGCTCGTCGCTCCAGCAGGTGCCCTGAGCGTAACCGAGTCACCCGCGCAGAGCTTGGTGGATCCTAAGATCGACACCACGGGCACTGCCGAGCTTCCCTGGATCGAAAGAACCAGCTGATCCGTAGCCACTGGACAATTTGCACTGCCCGCGCTAGCCGACAAGGTTAGCGTTACGGTACCGGCCAAAATATCCCCGGCACTTGCTGTGTAGACTGCGTTCAAGGCGTACGCATTATCGAAGCTACCACTACCGCTGGTGGTCCAATGGGCTGTTTTGGCAGAGCCACCCATTTTACCCGCCAACTGGTAGGTTTTAGCCGCACAGATACTAGCATCTGCGCCCGCATCCGCTGTGGCTGGATTCTTTTCGTCACAAGGCGTTTGCTCCTGGCAGGTAGTAATCTGCACATGGATGGCTACTGGCTGACTGCTGCAACCGTTCGTCGTTTTCTCTACCACGTAATACGTTCCAGAACCGACGGCAGCTGGGTTAGCCACTGGCGTCTTCAACGTCGCGTCCGTGTAGTAAGCAAACGTACCGCCCGTTGTAACCGGCTTGCTGGTCACCGCGCTGCTTAGATCAACCGTTGTGAACGGACATGTATTGGTTTTGTCCACTACCGTTGGCGCAGCCACAGTATTCATCAGCGTAACCGTTACTGGGTTTGAGGCAGTACTGTTGCAATTGGTCGAGTTGCGGCAACGTGCGGTGTACGTCACTGTTGCCGTCGGCGTAACCGTGATTGAGCGACCGATCTGACCGGTTGACCAGATCACTTCACTCGTCGCCAGACAGCCTTCAGCGACCAAGGTCACCGGTGTGCCCGCACATATGCTGGTGTTAACCCCTGAGCCTGCCAGCGAAACTGTCGGTGCAGCGGGTGTTCCTACCGTAATCGTGTTGGCTGCCGACCAGTTGCTTTCGCACTGACCCAGCTTACACTTGACGCGGTACTCAGTTGTTGCGGTTGGCGTTACGGTCAGTACACTGCCCGTTGTGCTAGCCGGATCAGACCAGATGTACGTACCACCTGTGCAACCCGTTGCCGTTAGCGAAACCGTTTCGCTGGTGCAAATAGCCGGCGTGTTTGTCGCAATGGCTGGGATGTTTGGCGTACCTAAATGAACATCGATGCTAGCCGACTGTGCACTCGTACAGCCGTCGAGCGTGCAGGTCGCCATCAGCCACAGATCAGCATGGATCGTTTTCTTGATGCTATGACCAATCGAACCATCGCTCCAGGTAACCGTACCCCCTTCGCAACCCAGCGCTGTCAGTGTTGCTTCGGAACCGGAGCAAACGGTCAGTGATGGACCCGCCAACAGTTTCGGCGGAGCGACGTAACGTACGGCTATTTTGGCCCCCGTCAGATCCAGCGCTGCGCATACCTTCTGGTCGGTGATTAACCGTAGCAGGTCGGCACCTGTACTGATACCTGCCTGGACAGCACTCAGGTTCAGGTAGTTCTTATCAGTAGCCTGCGCTTTGTAGACCAGCGTATGGATCGTGTAATCGGCAGTCTCGGCCCCTACCGTAAAGCTTGGAGTAGCTGCCATCTGCTGAACAATCCGTTCCGTTCCTTTCGTCAGTACATACAGCACGGAGTAGCCTTCGGGTTGCAACAGTCCTCCATTCGGAGCAGCGGCAACGACAACCGTTGATGAGGTCGATGCGCAAACCGTTGGACTAACCGCTTTCAGCGTACCGGCCTGAACCACACAATCCCCTTTGTTGATGGTGATGGTCAGTGACGGATCACTTAGGCAATCGTGGAACTTACACTGAGCGTAGTAGGTCTGCGTACCTTCTGGGCGTACGACCAGGATGGCGCCTTTGTTGTTGCCGTTGATGTCGTTGGCCGACCAGATGATTTCGCCTGGGCAACCGCTGGCTGTCAACGTAACTGTACCACCTGGCTCTACCGCCGTTGCCGAAGCCGTCAGCATTGGCAACGGAACCGTCACCACCGTAATGGTATAGGTTTTCGAGCTTGGGCTGGTGCAGTTCGCATCCGAGCACTGTACGGTGTAGCCCGTCGTTACAGGTGGCGACACGACAATCGAACTAGTCGTTTCACCCGTGTTCCAGCGTGGCGTACCCGTGCAGTTCTGCACGGTTAGCGTCACCGTCTCACCCACACAAATCGAGTCCGTACTACAAACGACGGTCGGCGTCGGTGTTGATGTGACATTGATGTTGATCACGTTCGATTTGCTGCTACCGCATGCTGTACCGACTTGGCAAAGTGCGTAGTACTCATGGCTAGCCGTTGTCGGTGTCACCGTGACTACCGATCCGGTTTGGCCATCCGACCACTTGATCGTACCACCTGCACAACCCGTTGCCGTTAGCGAAACCGTTCCTCCACTGCATGTATTGGGCGAAGAAGCCGAGATCGTTGGTGGCGTACCACCCGAACTATTCACCGTCACCCGCACCTTGTTTGAAGCTGGACTTTCGCAAGCACCCTGCTTGCAGGTTGCGTAGTACTCAGCGGTCTGGGTCGGATAGATCACGACGGTGCTACCTTGCTGATTGACACCATGCCATTGGACGATACCTGTGCAACCTGTGGCCGTTAACTCGACGGCTTCACCGCTGCAAACCAGTAGTTTGCTTGCTTTCACAATCGGAGCCACTGGGTTGACAACCGTCACCTTCACCGCGTTTGACGCATTGCTCAGGCAAACATCCGTCTGGCAATAGGCCAGGTAGCTGATGGTTGCCTCTGGCTGCACGGTAATGCTGGTTCCGGTTTGACCCGTCGACCATTTTACCGTACCTCCGCAATCCGCAGCGGTCAATGTAACCTGTCCTTTTACGCAGATCGTATCCGCACTGGCCGTTATTCTCGGCGCGGTCGGTGTAATCACGTTGATGGTGACTATCGACGAGGCCTTGCTGGTACAAGCACCGTTCTTACAGTACACCCAGTACGTATTGTTGCCAGCCGTTGGTGTTACCACCAGGCTCGTACCCGTAGCGGTTGTGTGGCTCCAGACTGGCGTACCCTCGCATCCCGTAACCGTCAGGATTGCCGAACCACCGGGGCATACGCCGGTCACACTGCTTGTCAGTGTTGGCGCTGGCATATCGCTGCCCATTTCAAGGGTTTTTGTTCCTGGGCTGCTCAAACAACCACCCATCCGGCACTGCGCCGTGTAGGTTGTTCGCGTGTTCGGATTAACCACAATCGAGTTACCCTTCTGTGCTCCTTCCGACCATTCGATGGTGCCACCTGTGCAACCCGACGCGGTCAACGTTACGGACGAGCCTGGGCAGACCGTGCTGGCGCTGGCCGTAATCGTCGGTGCTTTCGGATCGAGTACGGTAATGGTAATCGCATTCGACGCACCACTCGTACAGTTAGTACCCAGCACGCAGCGAGCGGTATAGGTCGTCGTTGCACTTGGCGTAGCGAAAATCGTCGTACCGGTCTTACCATCCGACCAGATTATCGTACCGCCCGCGCAACCCGTTGCCGTCAGCGTTGTTGTTCCGCCTTTGCATAACTGGGTAATCGCGCAGGCAATCGTTGGTGGTTCTGCCGAGCAGGAACAGTTCGGATTGGCTACCGTAACGGTTTGATCCTGCCAGCAACCGCCCCCGTTGAACACCCGGACCGTATACGTCTGACCACCAGCTGCATTGGTAATAATCACACCATTGGCTGGTACAGGCTGCGTTGCCGGATTCGTTAGCGTAAAGCTATTTCCTGCGGTGACTGCGTACCGGAACGAACCAGGCGTATTATACAATCCGTTGATCGTCACTGAACCATTCGCTTGTGGCTGGTTGCCAATACAGGTTGGTGTCTGTGAAGCCAACGTATAAGCCACTCCCGTTTCTTCTTCGATGATGATCGGACAGCACGAACCGTTGGGGCATTGGCCCTGGTTGACGTGTACCGTAAACTCACCGAGCTGCGTCGCCGTATAGGTATTACTGGTTGCCGCCGAGATTAAGGTTCCGTTGCGGTACCACTGGTAGCTGCTGTAACCAGCCGGAGCCGACAGCGCTACGTTGATCGGAGCACCTTTACAAACCTTAACCGGAACCGTCGTACAAACCGTCGCTGTATCACCCGGTATAGCTACCGTGTTGTAAACGACACCCGCTTGTGTCAGGCTGGCCGAGAAAGTCAGCGTAGCCGTCGCACCGGCAGGCAAGTTATCGATTGTCCATAGGCTTGGACTACCAATCGTGTACGTACCGGTTGTGGTCGCGATTGAACCTGGCACCAGGGCTAGCCCAGCACTCATGGATTCCTGTACGAGCACATTGGTAGCCGGTACCGTTCCTTTGTTAACCAGCGTCACCGTGTACGTCACCACCTCACCTAACCGCGCATTGGTTTTGCTTACCTGTTTGCCCAGGTCTAATACCGGTTCAGGCGTTGGTGTTGGTGGGCACGTTGCTCCTGCCAGGCTGATAACCTTATCGGCACAACCTGCCAGACTCACCGTCAGACTCACCGGTCTACCCGATGGGATACCGCTGATCACTCCGTTGCTGACCGTACCCGCGCTGGCTTTCACCGACGCCCCATTCACCAACGTGTAGTTGACATGGTATGTACGGCTGCCCGTGGCGTCGCAGACTGGTGCGCTCAGGCTGATGGCCGGGTTCTCGCACTTCGGTCCTGGGCAGCTGACAGCCGTCACGTTGATCGTGTTCACGCAAGTCCCGTTGGTAGCCGTTATTGCCAGGTTCGTACCGCTCGGAATATTGATAACGGTGTTACCCGAGACCGTACCCGCGTTCACGCTCACCGTACCACCCGTTGCATCGAAGCTAACTGAATAGGTATTGTTACCTGCGCAGATCGGCTGACCCACGCTCAAGGCAGGTGTCGTGCAAGGCGGATTCGGTGGGCAGCTGGCCGGGCTGTTGACTGTCAGTGTGCTCACACAACCCGCTGATTGCATAGCCGTCACTACAACCGCCGTACCCACTGGAATACCCGTGATAGTATTGCCCGAGACCGTACCGGCATTAGCCGTCACGTTGGCCACACTACTCGAGAAGCCTACCGTGTATGTGTTACCGTTGCAGATCGGGCTTTCTACCATCAACACTGGCTTCTCACAAATTTTCTCACACGTGAAGGCTGGAACCGTGATGACCTTATCGGTACAGCCTGCCAGACTTACCGTCAGGCTCACCGGTCTACCCGAAGACAGATTACTAATCACCCCATTGCTGACCGTACCCGCGCTGGCTTTCACCGACGCCCCGTTCACCAGCGTGTAGTTGAGTTGGTAGCTACCGCTGCCTGACGCATCACAGTATGGCGCGCTCAGGCTGATGGCCGGGTTCTCGCACTGTGGTCCACCACAGCTTGGGCTGGCCACGTTGACCGTGTTCACGCAAGTCCCGTTGGTAGCCGTTATTGCCAGATTCGTGCCGCTCGGAATATTAATGACAGTGTTACCCGAGATCGTACCCGCATTCACGCTCACCGTACCACCCACGGCATTGAAGCTTACCGAGTAGCTCGTGCCGTTACAGATCGGCTGACCCACGCTCAGTGAAGGTGTCGTGCAGGGCGGAATCGTCGTGCAACTGGCGGGGCTGTTGACCGTCAGCGTGCTCACACAGCCTGCCGACTGCGTAGCCGTCACCACAACCGCCGTACCCACTGGGATACCCGTGATGCTGTTGCCCGAGACCGTACCGGCGTTGACCGTCACGTTGACCACGCTGCTAAAGTAGCTCACCGAGTAAGTGTTGCCATTGCATACGGGGCTTCCCACTGTTAACAACGGTTTTTCACATACGGCAGTACAGCTCGAAGTCACTGTTGCAATGGCAATTGCTTTGCAGCCGTTGGCATCCGTCACTGTCAAGGTGTATGCACCCGCCGTCAAGTTAGTTAAGCTGGTGGATGTTGATCCACTTGGGCTCCAGTTATAAGCGTAAGGCGCGGTACCTCCATTTACACTTACCAGACTTACACTGCCTGGCGTCGTGCAGGTAGCCGGACTTGGCTGTATCACCGCTACGATCTCCGAAGGCTGGCTGATGGTGAAGCTCTGCACGCTCTGGCAACCGCCACCGTCCCGAACCGTCACCATGTACACACCCGCGACCACACCACTCAAATCCTTGCTCGTCGCACCGTTGCTCCACACATAGCTCACCGGTGGCGTGCCCCCACTCACGTTCAGTACCACCGCGCCCGTCGCCGAGCCGTTGCACTGCACGTTGCTCACCGTGCCGCTCACTACCGGAGCTGCCGTGTTGTTGATGCTCACCACCGCGCTGCTGCTGCAGCCCGACCCGTCACCAACCACCACCGTGTAGCTGCCCGAGGCCGCATTGCTCAATGTAGCCCCCGTCGAGACCACTGCGCCACTAGCGCTGGTCCAGCGGTAGGTGTAGGAGCCGCTGCCTCCGCTCACACTCACGCTGGCCGAGCCCGTCGCGGCTCCGCAGGCCGCCGACTGGACCTGGGTGCTCAGTTGGAGCGGGTTGCTGGTGCCGATCGTCACGCTCGTCAGGCTGCTGCAGCCGCTGGCGTCGCTCACCTGCACTGTGTACACGCCCGCAGGGGCGTTCACCAGCGTGGCCCCCGTCGAGACCACCGTACCACTAGCACTGGTCCAGCGGTAGGTGTAGGAGCCGCTGCCCCCGCTCACACTCACGCTGGCCGAGCCGTTGGCCTGGCCACAGCTGGTGTTGGCGAGCACACTGGCGCTCAGACTCACTCCGCTGGTGCTGCCCACGTTGACCTCTTTGGTAGCCGTGCAGCCCTGACTGTCGGTCACCAGCACACTGTACTGACCCGGTGCCAGACCCGTCACCGCGCTGGTGCTGCCGATGCTGCTGCCACTGGCGTTGGTCCAGCGGTAGGTGTAGGGAGCTGTGCCGCTACCGGGGTTGATGTTGACCACGGCCACCCCGTTGGCCTGACCACAACTGGCCAGGGTGATGCCCACGTTTATGCCTGGCAAAGCACAAGCCGTCGTGCAGTTGGTCGGCGTGACCACCGTCGCAATGGCGATCGCTTTGCAACCGTTGGCATCCGTTACCGTCAAGGTATAATTACCGCCTGTCAGACCCGTCAGGCTGGTGGCCGTCGAGCCGCCCGGACTCCAGCGGTAGCTGTAGCTACCGCTGCCGCCACTCACGCTCACCAGACTTACACTGCCTGGCGTCGTGCAGGTAGCCGGACTTGGCTGTATCACCGCTACGATCTCCGAAGGCTGGCTGATGGTGAAGCTCTGCACGCTCTGGCAACCGCCCGCATCTCGAACTCTCACCGTGTACACGCCCGCTACTACTCCACTCAGGTCCTTGCTGGTCGAACCCGTGTTCCACTCATAGCTCACCGGGGGTGTACCACCCACCACACTCAGCACCACCGAGCCCGTCGCCGAGCCGTGGCAGAGCACGTTGCTCACCGTGCCGCTCACCACCGGAGCTGCCGTGTTGCTGATGCTCACCACCGCGCTGCTGCTACAGCCCGACCCGTCACCAACCACCACCGTGTAGCTGCCCGAAGCCGCACTGCTCAGCGCAGCACTGGTCGAGACCACACTACCGCTAGCGTTGGTCCACTGGTAGGTATACGAGCCACTGCCTCCGCTGGCGGTCACAACCGCCGAGCCGGTGGAGGCTCCACAAGCCGCTGGCTGCACCTGGCTCGAAAGCTGAACCGGGTTGCTGGTGCCAATCGTCACGCTCGTCAGGCTGCTGCAGCCCGAAGCATCCGTCACCTGTATGGTGTAGACGCCCGCGGCCAGGTTTGTCAGCGTAGCGCTGGTCGAGACCACACTGCCACTGGCGCTAGTCCACTGATAGGTATACGAACCGCTACCTCCGCTGACCTGCACGCTGGCCGAGCCGTTGGCCCCACCACAGCTGGTGTTGGTCATGCGGGCTGTCAGGGTCGGTGCGCTAGTGCTACCGATCGTTACCTCTTTGGTGGCGGTGCAGCCCTGGCTGTCGGTCACAATCACTGTGTACTGACCCGATGCCAGTCCGCTTACCGCGCTGGTGCTGCCCACACTGCTACCGCTGGCATTGGTCCACCGGTAAGTGAACGGTGCTACGCCACTACCGGGATTGACAACAACCGATGCTGATCCATTAGCCTGACCACAGGTTGCCAGCGCAACACCCGTATTTAGACCCAGTGGCAAACAAACTGGTCCGCAAAGGGTCGGCGGGGGTACTACCACCAGGCGAGCAGGGCAGTTATCCTGAATACCTGTGAGCACCGTCAATGACAAGGGTACCCCAACCGGAATTCCAGTAATACTACTGGTCGTCACGGTTGCGCCTGCATTGGCCAGCACACGAACGGTCGTTGCTACAGCCGTGTAATTTACCGAATAAGTAGTTGCTCCAGCCGTCAAACATACCGGCAGACTGAGCGAGATTTGTTCGCTCTTACACAGATCGGAACAAGCCGTCGGAGCCGTAACCCGAATTCGGGTCACGCAAGCACCATTCGTTGCACTTACCGTCACATCCGTACCGACCGGAATATTTATTACTTGATTACCCACAACGACGCCCGCACTGGCGCTGACGCTGGCGGGACTGCCAACGTTGAAGCTGACAGTGTAGGTCGTACCCAGGCAGATCGGCTGACCCACACTTAACTGGGGTTGCGTACAGGGCGAATTTATCGTGCAACTGACTGGACTTTCTACCGTTATTACATTCACGCAGCTCGTACCTACTCCAGCCGTTACGCTTACCGGCGTACCAACGGGTATACCTGAAATCATGTTACCTGAAATCTGGCCGCTGCTGGCTTTCAAACCTGAATTAGAAACACTGCTAGCGAAAACCACGCTGTAGGTCGTTCCATTACAAGTCGGATTTCCCAACGTCAGAATAGGCTGAACACAACTCGTACACAGAGCTGGGGGCACTACCACTACTTTATCCGCACAACCGGCCACACTGACCGTTAGACTCACTGGTTGGCCCGACGGAATGCCCTGAATACGACCGGCCACGACAATACCGCTGCTTACCCTTACTGTTGCTCCGGCTACCGTGGTATAGTTAACCACATAAGTCAGTCCGTTGGATTCGCAAGTCGGACCGCTTAGACTAATGGCCGGATTCTCGCATACACTCGTGCAGTTACGCGGAGACGCTACGGTGATGCTCGTTACGCAGGCCGATGACGTTATCGCACTTATGCTGATAGGTGTTCCAACGGCAATACCCGTGATCGTGTGATTGACGGTATTGAGCTGACCGACACCAGCAGGAATAACGAGTGTAGGCTGAAGACCAATCGTAGAGGTTGGAGAATCTACCGTGTAACTGACCATATAAGTACCATCACCGTTGCAGATCGGTTGACCCACCGTCAGCTTTGGCAGATCACAGCCACAGGAAACAGGTGAAGTTACAGTTTCCTCACTCACGCAGCCCGCACTGGCAGTAGCTGTTATACGCACCGCTGTTCCCAGCGGAATATCCGTAATCCGGTTTCCACTGATTGTACCCGCGTTGGCCGTCACACTGGCGACGCTACTGTAGAACGTAATGCTGTAGCGGTTGCTACCCGTGCAGGCTGGGTTACCAACCGTCAAGACTGGTCGCTCGCAAGGTATAATACAAGTAAGCGGAGGCCTCACTGGTACCACTTCTGGCGTACAGCCCGCTTTGGTGATAGTCAGACTAACTACCTGACTGAGCGGAATGCCGCTGATAACACCGTTGGAAGCGACGCCCGCGCTGACCGCTAAAATTGACCCCGCCGTCAGGGTATAGTTGACAGCGTACGTTGCCCGGCCATCCGTAGCACAGATCGGGCCACTCAAAGTGATTCCCGGATTTACGCAATCCGTACCAGGCACATCCGGTGGCGGACACAAGGTTGGTTTCGCTACAGTGATACTACTTGCACAGCTGGTATTCAGCCAGGCGCTGACCACTACGTCAACGGCGGTCGGAATATCCATCACCGTATTGCCCACTACTCGACCGGCGCTGACGCTCAGACTAGCTGGGGCTTCCAGCGTATAACTTACTGTGTAGAAACCATTACCCTGACAGATCGGCTGGCCGACGGTCAGCTGCGGCACTGGACAAGTGCAGTTAACCGGACTGGCTACCGTCTCGATATTGGTGCAGCCCTCACTGGCCGTAGCCGTTACGCGCACCGCCGTTCCCAGCGGAATGTCCGCAATGGTACCAGCAGCCAGATTGACCGTTCCCACATTCGAAGTAACACCCGTAACGCTACTAGTGAAGGTTACACTATAGCTGTTTGCTCCTGTACAGGCGGCATTACCCACCATCAGAACAGGTGTACGACATACAGCCAGACAGTTCGTTGGCGATGGCACTCGGACCATTTTAACCGTACAGCTATTAGGAGCAATAATCGTCAAACTCAATACTTGACCGAGCGGAATACCACGGATGATGCCACCGCTTACCACACCTGCACTGGCGCTAATCGACGTACCAGCCGTTACCGTGTAATTGACAACATAGGTGCTACCGTCGGCCGCACAGGCTGGTCCGCTCAACGTGATAGCCGGATTCGTACACGGCGGATCGACAGGGCAGTTGGCTCGGGTGACGGTGAGACTAGTAACAGGACAATCAAGAGCCGTGCGGGCACTGACTACCACATCAACCGTTGATGGAATGTTAGTTACTAGATTTCCTACAATCGTACCAGCACTAGCGCTCACGCTACCAGGCCCATCTAAGGTAAAGCTGACGCTGTAGCTACCATTGCCGTTACAGAGAGGCTGACCTACGCTCAACTTAGGCTGCTGGCAGGGGACAACCACTGTACATGCCGTTGGCGAAGCAACGGTTCCAATGCTAGCACAAACTGCCCCCACGCTGCTGATGGCCGTTACACTCACCGGCACACCCAGCGGGATGCCCGTGATGCGCCGGTTAGCCACATCCACCGTACCCACGCTGGCCGTGATTAGACTCGTACTGCTGTAGAGCGCTACGCTGTAGCTGGTGGTACCCGTACAGGCCGGGTTACCCAGCGTCAAGACCGGCTTCTCGCAGACTACCACGCTGCAACTGGCTGGCGAGACGGTCACCACCTTGTCCACGCAGCCATTGGTGCTGCTCACCGTCAGACTCAGCGGCACCCCCGAAGGCACCCCGCTGATCACCCCGTTGGCTGCCACACCCGCGCTGGTGCGCACCGTAGCCCCCGCCGTCAGGGTGTAGTTCACTACGTAGGTGCCCACCGCCGATGTCGAACACACCGGACCACTCAAGCTGATGGCTGGGTTCTCACACACATTCGTGCAGCTGGCCGGCGCCACCACCGTCACACTGCTGATGCAGCTGCTGCTGGTCAAGGCACTCACCACCACGTTGGTGCCTACCGGAATGTTCTCGATACTATGATTGACTACGTTAAGGTTACCTCCGCTCACGCTCAGGCTGGCTACCCCTTCCAGGGTGTAGCTCACGCTGTAGGTGCTGCCCTGGCAGATGGGCTGACCCACCGTCAGACGCGGCTGCACGCAGGGCTCTACCCCCGGCACCGTGCTGCTGCACGACACCGGCGAAGCCACCATCGATACGTTCATGCAGGCCGCACCCCCGCTGCTCAGCGCCGTCACGCTCACCGGCACGCCCAGCGGGATGCCCGTGATGCGCCGGTTAGCCACATCCACACTGCCCGCACTAGCCGTTACCAGGCTGGTGGAACTGTAAAGGGCTACGCTGTAGCTGGTGGTACCCGTGCAGGCCGGGTTACCCAGCGTCAAGACCGGCTTCTCACAAATCTCATTTAGGTAGAAGCCCGCGTCCAGGGTTGGGTTGTTCTCACCCGGAGCCAGCGTCACCGACTGGGTGCGGCCCGTGATGGGGTCGGCATCGCTGTCTTTGGTGTCGTCACCGCCCTGGTTAGCCAGCGTAGCTGTGTAACCCGAAGGGGCCGTGAAGCTCACCGAGTAAGGTACGCCCGGGGTCAGACCCGTGAAGCTGTACGCCCCCGTGGCACTGGTGGTCGTCGAAGCAATCGGTGTGTTGTTGCCGTCCAGCAGCACCACCACCACCCCGGGCAAGCCCGGCTCACCCGCATCCTGCACACCATCCTTATCCGTATCCACCCACACAAAGTCCCCTAAGCTGGCTGGCATTACGCAGTTGGCTGGTGACACCGTCACCACCTTATCCACGCAGCCATTGGCGCTGCTCACCGTCAGGCTCAGCGGCACACCCGATGGCACCCCACTGATCACCCCGTTGGCTGCTACGCCCGCGCTGGTGCGCACCGTAGCCCCCGCCGTCAGGGTGTAGTTCACTACGTAGGTGCCCACCGCCGAGCTCGAGCACACTGGGCCACTCAAGCTGATGGCCGGGTTCTCGCACACGTTCGTGCAGCTGGCCGGTGCCACTACCGTCACGCTGCTGATGCAGGTGGCGCTGTTGGCCGCGCTCACAATTACATTCACCCCAACGGGGATGTTCTCGATACTATGGTTAGCCGTGTTGATGGTACCCCCGCTCACGCTCAGGCTGGCTACCCCTTCCAGGGTGTAGCTCACGCTGTAGGTAGCCCCGTTACAGATGGGCTGACCCACCGTCAGACGCGGCTGCACGCAGGGCTCTACCCCCGGCACCGTGCTGCTGCACGACACCGGCGAAGCCACCATCGAGATGTTCATGCAGGCCGCACCCCCGCTGCTCAGCGCCGTCACGCTCACCGGCACGCCCAGCGGGATGCCCGTGATGCGCCGGTTGGCCACATCCACACTGCCCACGCTGGCCGTGATTAGACTCGTACTGCTGTAGAGCGCTACGCTGTAGCTGCCCGTACCCGTGCAGGCCGGGTTACCCAGCGTCAAGACCGGCTTCTCGCAGACTACCACGCTGCAACTGGCTGGCGAGACGGTTACGATCTTGTCGATGCAGCCGTTAGCCGTGCTCACCGTCAGACTCAGCGGCACCCCCGAAGGCACCCCGCTGATCACCCCGTTGGCTGCCACACCCGCGCTGGTGCGCACCGTAGCCCCCGCCGTCAGGGTGTAGTTCACTACGTAGGTGCCCACCGCCGAGCTCGAGCACACTGGGCCACTCAAGCTGATGGCCGGGTTCTCGCACACGTTCGTGCAGCTGGCTGGTGCCACTACCGTCACGCTGCTGATGCAGGTGGCGCTGTTGGCCGCGCTCACAATTACATTCACCCCAACGGGGATGTTCTCGATACTATGGTTAGCCGTGTTGATGGTACCCCCGCTCACGCTCAGGCTGGCTACCCCTTCCAGGGTGTAGCTCACGCTGTAGGTAGCCCCGTTACAGATGGGCTGACCCACCGTCAGACGCGGCTGCACGCAGGGCTCTACCCCCGGCACCGTGCTGCTGCACGACACCGGTGAAGCCACCATCGAGATGTTCATGCAGGCCGCACCCCCGCTGCTCAGCGCCGTCACGCTCACCGGCACGCCCAGCGGGATGCCCGTGATGCGCCGGTTGGCCACATCCACACTGCCCACGCTGGCCGTGATTAGACTCGTACTACTATACAGGGCCACGCTGTAGCTGGTGGTACCCGTACAGGCCGGGTTACCCAGCGTCAAGACCGGCTTCTCGCAGACCGGCGTTACACAGGAAGCTGGTGAGACGGTTACGATCTTGTCGATGCAGCCGTTAGCCGTGCTCACCGTCAGACTCAGCGGCACCCCCGAAGGCACCCCGCTGATCACCCCGTTGGCTGCCACACCCGCGCTGGTGCGCACCGTAGCCCCCGCCGTCAGGGTGTAGTTCACTACGTAGGTGCCCACCGCCGATGTCGAACACACCGGACCACTCAAGCTGATGGCTGGGTTCTCACACACATTCGTGCAGCTGGCCGGCGCCACCACCGTCACACTGCTGATGCAACTACCACTGGTCAAGGCACTCACCACCACGTTGGTGCCCACCGGGATATTCTCAATGCTATGGTTGACTACGTTAAGGTTACCCCCGCTCACGCTCAGGCTGGCCACCCCTTCCAGGGTGTAGCTCACGCTGTAGGTAGCCCCGTTACAGATGGGCTGACCCACCGTCAAACGCGGCTGCACGCAGGGCTCTACCCCCGGCACCGTGCTGCTGCACGACACCGGCGAAGCCACCATCGAGATGTTCATGCAGGCCGCACCCCCGCTGCTCAGCGCCGTCACGCTCACCGGCACGCCCAGCGGGATACCCGTGATGCGCCGGTTAGCCACATCCACACTGCCCACGCTGGCCGTGATTAGACTCGTACTGCTGTAGAGCGCTACGCTGTAGCTGCCCGTACCCGTGCAGGCCGGGTTACCCAGCGTCAAGACTGGCTTCTCACAGACTACCACGCTGCAACTGGCTGGCGAGACGGTCACCACCTTGTCCACGCAGCCATTGGCGCTGCTCACCGTCAGACTCAGCGGCACCCCCGAAGGTACCCCGCTGATCACCCCGTTGGCTGCCACGCCCGCGCTGACCCGTACTGTAGCCCCCGCCGTCAGGGTGTAGTTCACTACGTAGGTGCCCACCGCCGAGCTCGAGCACACTGGGCCACTCAAGCTGATGGCCGGGTTCTCGCACACGTTCGTGCAGCTGGCTGGTGCCACTACCGTCACGCTGCTGATGCAGCTGCTGCTGGTCAAGGCACTCACCACCACGTTGGTGCCTACCGGAATGTTCTCAATACTATGATTGACTACGTTAAGGTTACCCCCGCTCACGCTCAGGCTGGCCACCCCTTCCAGGGTGTAGCTCACGCTGTAGGTGCTGCCCTGGCAGATGGGCTGACCCACCGTCAAACGCGGCTGCACGCAGGGCTCTACCCCCGGCACCGTGCTGCTGCACGACACCGGCGAA
>NZ_JALPRF010000010.1:0-137136 GCF_023196085.1 Spirosoma liriopis | reverse complement strand
TTTGCGTGTAACAGCTTGAAAGACAAGGACTTGCGTTTTGTATTTCGAACTGTTTCCCTCATTTGGGACTGCAAAGGTAGGGGTCTTTTTGCCCCGTGTCAAGACCCCTACCAAAAATAGTTTAGCGAGTACCTTATCAAAATAGACTAATGCGCAAGCAGTCAGCATTTTACCATTCGAAAAAATTTTCAAACAATTTTAGAGAATTAGCGATATCGCTCGTCTAAGCGTGCTTTTCTAGCTTCAATAACCTTTAGACAAGCCATTTTCTAGTCGATTTGCGGTGCGATGAATTATATTGCGTATCCTTTTGAAACGTGTATCCTCATCTGAGGTTGAAGTATGAAAATTATACACACAGCGGACTGGCATCTAGGAAAACGGCTCCAGGATTTTCAACGACTCCAGGAGCAGCAGACTGTATTGGATGAGATTATTGAACTGGTCGAGCGGGAACAAGCCGATTTGGTACTTGTAGCGGGTGACTTGTTTGATTCATTTAATCCCGATCCCAAAGCCGAGGACTTATTATATAGTACGCTTAAGAAATTGACGGCAGGCGGTAAGCGTCCTGT
The DNA here is from genome assembly GCF_023196085.1 of Spirosoma liriopis. Taxonomy (NCBI): domain Bacteria; kingdom Pseudomonadati; phylum Bacteroidota; class Cytophagia; order Cytophagales; family Cytophagaceae; genus Spirosoma; species Spirosoma liriopis. The sequence goes on along the minus strand of NZ_JALPRF010000010.1, from coordinate 136,561 downwards.
AGTCGTGATTGCCGGAAATCATGACAATCCATATCGAATAGAAGCACAAGATCATTTTGGGCGCGAATGTGGTATTGTTTTCGCCGGTTTTCCGAAAACAGAGGTTCATTCGTACGAATTGAGTTGTCAGGCGAAATTGTTACGCTCAGCTCCTGGCTTTGTTGAACTGAAGCTACCTGGTCACGAAGCGCCGGTACGAATCATTCTTACGCCTTATGCCAATGAAAGCCGGATGCGTTCGTATTTCGGACAGACAAGTTTTGGTGATGAGCTTCGGCAGCAGTTGCAGCACCACTGGGCAGGATTAGCGGATACCTATATGGATGATCAGGGCGTCAATCTGCTAACCGCTCATTTGTTCGTTATGAAACGCGGGGGCGAGCAACCCGAGGAATCGGACGATGAGCGTAGTATTTTGCAGGTTGGCGGAGCCTCCGTTGTTTACACGGACATGATTCCTCCCCAAGTGCAGTATACAGCGTTGGGCCATTTACATCGTTATCAGGAGATAGGTGGAGGACCCAGTCCGGTTATCTATAGTAGCAGTCCGCTAGCGTACAGTTTTGCGGAAGCCGACCAGCAGAAGTTTGTTGTGCTCATTGACGCTGAAGCGGGGCAACCCGTAACGGTTACGCCGTTACCCCTCACAAGTGGTAAGCGGCTTTTACGTCCTCGATTCACACACGTCGTTGATGCCGTTGAATGGCTTCAACAAAATCCGGATTGCTATCCAGAGATTACGATGCAAACAGCAACGTATCTGACCAGTGAAGAGCGCCGACAGCTTCAGCAGGCTCACACGTCGTTGGTGACGATTATTCCCGATGTTCGTGATGTAGAGATGCCCGAGCAGGAAAGCGTACCAACGATAGACCTTACCAAAAGTATGAATACGCTCTTCACGGATTACTTCAAAAGCAAAAACAAAGGGCAGGAACCGAATGAGCGGCTTCAGCAATTGTTTAAAGAAATTTTAGCCACCGAATCCGAATGATACCCATTAAGCTGTCAATTCAGGGCCTTTATTCGTACCAAGAATTACAGGAAGTAGACTTCCAGCAGCTAATCGGGTCGAGTGTATTTGGCATTTTCGGCAAGGTTGGTAGCGGCAAAACCTCATTGCTGGAAGCTATTAGCTTTGCCTTGTACGGTAAAACAGAGCGCCTGAACGACCAGGACAAGCGTGCCTATAATATGATGAACCTGAAGTCGAAGCACTTGATCATCGACTTCGAGTTTCAGGCAGGTCCAGAGCAGCAAGTATACAAGTTTGTCTACGAATCAAAACGACATCCGAAAAAGCACCACGAGATTACACCCGGTGAACGCCGGATGTTTATCCGTCAGGCTAACCAATGGCATCCGATTGGTAATGAAAAAGAGGATATAGCGGTTTTATCGAAGCAGATTTTAGGGCTTGATTACGAGAACTTCAAGCGGACCATTATTATTCCCCAAAACCAGTTTCGGGAGTTTCTGGAACTCAGCCCGCGCGAACGGACCGAAATGATGAACAAGCTGTTCAATCTTGAGCAGTACGATCTGGCGGGTCGGGTTGGGCGGTTGAGCAAAGCGAATGACGAACAGCTTTCGGAATTACGGGGTTTACTGGCTCCGTTGGAAACCGTGAATCCAGAAGCGATCAATCTTGCGCAAGACAACATCGCCCGTATTATAGAGTCACTGACGCGGAACGACGACGAAATCAAGCTATTGATTCCGGACGAAAAGCGTCTGCTCGATAGTCAGAATAAAAGTAAGCTCTTAACAATAGTCCAGCAGGAACTTGAGCAACTTCTTACGCAGGCACCCGCGTATCATCAATTGGAGCGCGATATAGCGATCTACGAGCGTTGTCTGTTGCTTTTCCAAGCCGATCTTGCCAGCCTTGAAAAACTCATTGGAAAACAATCGTCACTGGCCGAAGCGGAGCGCAAAGCCAATCAGCTGCTTGCGACCATAACAAAGCGGCTGGCCAGTTTACAGGGTGTATACGATGCGGCCAAACAAGCCTACGAGTCGCGGAATGAGTTACAACAGAAAATCGATGAACTGGACACCGTTCAGCACATCTTGACGGTAAAGCAATCGATCACGCTGCAACAGCGTAACCGAGATTTGTTGACAACACAGCTTAATCAGCAGACAAATCAGCTTGACCGCTGCAAGACGGATCGAGCCAGACACCAGCTTGTTCTTGATACAGCACTTGGGCAAACGTCAAATCTTGAACGCTTATATAAGGTACAGAACTGGTTTACGGCCTACAAACCTTTGAAGAAACAGGCCGACGATTTGCAGACAGCCATCGACAGCTACGACCTGACTCTTGAACAACTTAAGCAGCGCAAAGACGAGGCACTGATCGGCTTTAAACCCGAATGGACACAATTGGCACTTAAAGTTCTGCCTGATCAGATCGAAGAAGCGATTGCCCAACTGAAAGTTATTCGCGAAGAGCGTAGACTAAAACATCAGCAGCTATTTGTCCAGGATGAGCTACGGAAGTATGCCGATGCCCTGAACGAAGGAGAGCCTTGTCCGCTTTGCGGTTCAGAACATCATCCAACCCGCCACAGAGGCACTGGTGAAGGTTCCGACCTGGCAAAAAGTTTAGCTGCGTTACAAAAGGTTGAGCTACGGATTGAGGAGACTACAGCCTTACAGTTGACGATCAAAGAACTCACTACGCAACTACGCAGTGAGCTGAATAACGGGAAAAGGCTTATTCAGGAACGAGCCGAAATCGTCCAGCAGCTTACGGAACACGAGGACACATTTATCTGGTCAGAATTCTCGAAAGAGCAGGAAGGACAAGTTGCGCAGGCCATTAAACAGGAAAGCGCTGGGCAGCAAAAACTTCAGGCAGCCCAAAAAGCGGTTCGGGATCTGGATAAACTCATCGACGAAGCCGAACACGCTTATAACGAATTGGCGAAGAAAAACGCGGAAGTCGATAATGCCATCGCGGGGTTGACAGGTCAATTAAAGCGGGATGCCGAATCGCTGGAACATTTTCGGCTCGATGAAGTGAATGGATGGGACCTGAATCAAATTGATGGGCTGCGTAAATCATTGACCCGATCGTATGAGCAGACAAAACTCAATTTCGAAGATGCCGACAAGCACAAAGGAATCGCCGAGAAAGAAGCAGCAGCCACGGAGGCCCAGATTCAGGAACTGACAATTCAACTGGCCGACATTGCGAAAGAAATCCAGACACTGGAAGCCACCATCGACAAAAACCTCACAGAGCAGGGTCTGGTTCGGGAGCAGGTGAATCGTATTTTGCGGTCCGCTCTGGATGTACATCGGGAAAAACAGCGGATCAAAGAGTATACGGAGAAACGGGTTGGTTTACAGCAACAGGTCGAAGCGCTGATGATCGAACTAGCTGAACACCCTTTCGATGCCATTGCATTGACTACTATTCAGCAGCAACTGGCAACGTTACAAGCGCAGAAAGACGAACTCAATAAAGAACACGGCCGGGCGACTACCGTATTGGCAACCCTCGAAGCTCAGTGGCAGCAAAAGCAGGAACATCAGAAGCGCTACGACGATCTTGACCTACGACGGCAGGATCTAAAAAAAATGGACGAACTGTTCCGGGCGCAGGGGTTCGTTAATTACGTCTCATCGGTCTATCTCAGAAACCTCTGCGAATCGGCAAACGACCGTTTTTTCAAGCTGACTAACAACCAACTAAAGCTTGAACTTGACGAAAAAAATAACTTCCAGGTGCGCGATTACCTCAACGGAGGTCAGGTCCGCAGCGTGAAAACGCTGTCCGGTGGCCAGACCTTTCAGGCTGCTCTGTCGCTGGCGCTGGCGTTGTCAGACAATATTCGGCACTTGACCAAAGCCAACCAAAACCTTTTCTTTCTCGACGAAGGATTTGGTACCCTGGACAAAGACGCTTTGCAAACCGTTTTTAAAACGCTGAAAGCTCTGCGTACCGAAAACCGAGTGGTCGGCATTATCTCACACGTCGAAGAATTGCAGCAGGAAGTAGACTGTTTCATTCGGGCTGAATCGACCGAAAACGGCAGCCGGATCATACGAAGCTGGGAAGAGTAAACGCTTTTTCGGTTTGTTAACGAATCGTGAACCCGTGCCAATTGAGGTGCGGGTTCTTTACTTTTATGCCACAACACAAACCTACTCGATGAAAACCTTCCTTACGTTTGGCATTATTGGTAGCCTGGCGCTGGCCGGATGCCGGTCGTCCAAGCTCAGTACTGTTACTGATCAAAAACCGGCTACGACCATTGCCTTTGGGTCGTGCAGCCGCCAAAGCCTTCCACAACCGTTATGGGACGACATTGTGGCTCAAAAACCCGATGTGTGGATATGGCTTGGCGATAACATCTACGGTGATTCCCAAAACATGGATACCTTACGCGCTAAGTATGCGGTGCAAAAGGCGAACCCGGTTTACCAGCAGTTGCGGCAATCTACCTCCATCATTGGCGTTTGGGATGACCATGACTATGGCGTTAACGACGGCGGGAAGGAATATCCGAAGCGGGAAGAGAGCCAGCAACTTATGCTCGATTTCCTGGATGTTCCAACCAATAGTCCGTTGAGAACGCAGAAAGGAGCTTACTCGTCCCATTCTTATGGCCTCAAAGGTAAGCGCGTCAAAGTGCTTTTGCTCGATGCTCGTTACTTCCGTGACCCCTTGAAAAAAGCGGGCGATGGCAAAGCGAACGTACCGGACCCGTCGGGCGACATCTTGGGCGAAGCACAGTGGCAATGGTTGGAAAAAGAATTGACCAACTCAGACGCCGACGTGCATGTTATTGGTTCTGGTATTCAGATCCTACCCGAAGATCATGTGTACGAAAAATGGGCCAACTTCCCGACGGCGCGTCAACGACTACTCGACCTATTAGGAAAGACAAAACCCAAAGGAGCTTTGATGATTAGCGGAGATCGCCATCAGGCGGAGGTGTCCAGAGTGACCGTACCAGGCTTGGGCTATGATTTATATGATATTACAAGCAGCGGTTTAACGCACGTATCGGCACCTCACGAAGAGGTTAATAAACACCGCGTCGGCCCTATCGTGGCAAAGCTGAATTACGGTCTGATCACTGTTAACTGGAACGAAAAACCGTTGAGATCCACTGTCCGCATCAATGGCGATAACCAGGAAACGTACTTGACTCAGGAAATCAAGTTTTAATTTCCTTTATCAACAGAAAAAGCTCGGCACGTGTATGCCGAGCTTTTTCTGTTGTTGTACGCCAGCGGATCTACTGCTTCGTCATCATGTCCATAACCTCGGCAGAAATACCCGTCATTGCAAAGCCACCGTCGTGGAAAAGATTTTGCATCGTAACCATACGAGTCAGGTCGGAGAAAAGCGTAACTACGTAATCGGCACACTGATCGGCAGAAGCATTCCCCAGCGGAGCCATTTTTTCGGCAAAGTCGAAAAACTTATCGAACCCGCCGATACCACCACCCGCCGTCGTTTGCGTCGGTGACTGCGATACGGTGTTCACCCGCACGTTCCGGTAGTTGCCGTAGTGGTAACCAAAGCTCCGGGCAATCGACTCCAGCGTCGCTTTCGCATCGGCCATATCGGTATAGAACGGAAACGTACGCTGAGCCGCCATGTATGTCAATGCGACAACAGAACCCCACTCGCTGATAGCGTCAAGTTTATAAGCCGTTTGCAGCATTTTGTGGAACGACAAGGCCGAAATATCAAGGCTTTGCTTAAACCAATCGTAGTTCAGATCTGTATACGCTTTGCCTTTACGGATGTTGGGGCTCATACCGATGGAATGCAGCACGAAGTCTACTTTTCCGCCTAACACCTCCGTTGATTTGGTAAACAGGTTTTCAATATCGTCAACCGACGTAGCATCAGCCGGGATAATTTCAGCCTCACATTGTTCAGCTAATTGGCGGATAGTGCCCATGCGCATAGCGATTGGCGCATTGGTCAGCGTAAACGTAGCCCCTTCTTCTTTCGCCTTTAGAGCGACTTTCCAGGCAATTGATTTTTCGTCCAGGGCACCGGAGATGATGCCGCGTTTTCCATTCAGTAATCCGTAAGCCATTGTATTAAGTTTATACCGGGTCACCGGTGCGATTTTCGGTTTACAGTTTTCATAAGCCGCCGTAACAGACTTTTCCTGAAACTGTGCTCTGTCATCGCCTAAAGGCAAACAACAGCGTGACGCCAAAGTTACGTTATTTTTTGGTCAAGCTACCGTTACGCCCTAAGGCGATAGCGGGTCTTTCTGTCGACACAGCCGGTAGCTTCAGTACATTCGCCATGAAGGTTTCGGTAGCCTTGTATACTCCTTTTAGATCATTCGATGTGAATTTTGACGCAATCACGTGTTCACCGGCGTTGGGGAAATCTACTTTTTCTTTCTGGTCGGAAGGCGTCCCAAGTGCATCAAACATAGCCAGCATGGCATCTACCGAAACCACTTTATCCTGATGAGCGGAGTCCTTATAATAATAGCCCATGAATAGCGGTTGCTTTACTTTCTTAAACAGCTCGGGAGTCATATACTCATCCAGCATCGTTTGCAGTGTAATCAACCCGTTAGTATGGTACTGGGGTAGCCAATACCGCACACGACCAGGCTTTTTATAGTCACTAACCACATATTCGCCCTGAAATACCTGGTTAAGAATCTGCTTCCCCCACGGCTTAGTGACCAGTTTCAGGGCTGGATTGGCCACCGCAATGCAGGGTGAATAAAGCACCAAACCGTAAATTTCAGGATGATGAGCGGCCAGATAAAGCGTTAGCATCCCACCCGCCGACGTACCCATTACAATTACTTTTTCACCTAATGCCTTACCAATCGCCAGCGCCCGCTCAGCCGACGCGGTATAATTACCGGGAGTCAGGTCCTTGAGCGCATCCGGTGAATCGACCCCGTGTCCGTATGTGCGGCTCAGATACAAATTGCAGCCAAACCGGTTCGCCAGTTGCCGGTGAACGGGTTCGCCTTCGGCCCAGGTCGCCGAAAAACCAGGAATATAAACGATGCTATACGGCGTTTTGACTTTGTGCAGACTATCGGCCCATATAATTCTGGCTTCGTTATCGGGCCGCAGATTCGCTTTGCTTTCCGACTCCGCAATCGTTTGTTCGAGCCTTACCAGATCGGGGTCAAGCACAATTGGTTCGTCTTTTATGGGGTCGTGGTGCGCCGATGGTCCTAGCATATAACTGACCACGATACAGGTCAACAGTAAGCCGCTAATGGTAAAAAACCGTTTCATATGTATTCTTTGATGTCCATACGAATGCGCCAATCTTTCGGCAAGTAATTGTTTACCCGGTTCCCAACGCCTTTCACCCAACCTAAATTGATTCCCTCGTATTGGGCTAGCTGCCAGCCTTTAACGGGCTGGTCAAATACCAGATTTTCTTTCTTAAAGTAACGTAATGCCTCTTCCTTACTCAGCGAAAGCGCCGGCAAATTTTGGTTGATGATCGTGCTTAAGGCAAGCGCGTGGGACGGAATAAAGTCAGTTCCTTTAAACTGCCCAATTTCTAGACCAAATCCTTTGTTACGCAGGGCGCTATCTAAAAACAAGAACTGCTTTTCCAGCGCTTTAGGCAACGCCATAACATCCCCGTTCGGTTTTTCCCACAGCGAAAAGTTGGCCGGATTTTGCAGCCAGGTCATCGCCGATGCCGTTTCGCGTGGACGCAACGTCCGAATGCTGCGAAACGTACGAGCATCCAGCTTGACAGCAGCGGTGAATGCCGTTTTTTGAAACACGCTGATGAAAAAGCCTTCGCCCCGAACCCTGTGGGGGTAGCATTGGTACCCAACCGTATTGTCGGACCATCGTTCGGCTACGTTCCACTCCGCTGGTAACGTGAGCGCGCGGTTGCGAAACCCATGTTGGGTTAAGTAACGGACGTTCTCGCTATTTTCCGAATCATTGTAGGTACAGGTACTGTAGATTAAAATTCCCCCTTCGTCGAGTAAGGGAGCGGCTGCCGATAAAATTCGTTTTTGCCGGGCCGAGCAAAGCTGTACCGCATCCTCCGACCACTCGTTCATCGCGTCAGGATCTTTTCGGAATAAGCCTTCACCCGAACACGGAGCATCCACGACAACTACGTCGAAGAAACCCGCCAGGTTACCCATATCTTCCGGATCGTGGTTGCTGACGACGACATTGGCGTATCCCCACTTGTCGAGATTTTCCCGAAGTACCGACACCCGGCTCCGAATGACCTCATTACAAATAAGTAAACTATCCGGATGCAATGCCGACGCCAGCAGCGTACTTTTTCCACCCGGAGCCGCGCATAAATCCAACACCCGCAGAGGACGGTTAAGATTGGCGGTTTGTTTCAACGCTTCCTGCAAAAGCATTGACGAAGCTTCCTGCACGTAATAAGCCCCCGCCTGAAACAACGGATCGAGGGTAAAACTTGGCCGTTCGTTCAAATAAAACCCTTCTGAACACCAGGGCACCCGGTCCAGACCCGTTGTGTCGTACTGCTGCTTTCTGGGGTTTATGCGGATGCTAACCGGCGTTTCCTGCTTGATTGCTGATTCAAATGCGGAAAACTCGGTACCTAACTGTGCTTGCATTTGCGCCTGAAACGCCGATGGAAGTTCGCTCGACGCCGATCCAGCCAATAACGGGTTGTAATTATTCATTTAACAAAAATATAGAACAGTCAGTCGATTACCAGTAAACTTACAACATGACCACCATGCAAGAACGTTTTAAACAAATAAGAACATTTATTTTCGACGTAGATGGCGTATTAACAGACGGAAGCGTCCATTTGCTAGCTTCCGGTGAGCGCTTTCGAACGGTTTTCATTCGCGATACCTATGCCATCGAGCGCGCTTTAAAAGCAGGATTTCGTGTGGGTATTGTCTCAGCGGCCAACGCCGATGGCCTTCGCAGTTGGCTGGCAGCAACGAATGTGAAGGACGTTTTTATGGGAGGTCCGTCGGACCAGAAACTAAATGCTTACCTCGGTTATATCACCCGCGACAGCTTAAAGGAAAGCGAGATTCTGTACATGGGCGATGATATTCCCGACTTCCCTATTTTAAGTCGCCCGGATGTGCTAAGTACGTGTCCGTCGGACGCTGTGGACGAAATCCAGTCCGTTTGCGATTATGTTTCACCGATGCTGGGTGGACGCGGTGCCGCCCGTGACGTAATCGAACAAGTTATGAAAGCACAGGGAAAGTGGTAAACCCAAAAGCAGAAAGCTGGATACTGAACCAACGTTGGTCAGCATCCAGCTTTCGGTAAAGTCATTGTAACTACCAGTTTTTTACGAGTTCATCGAAGCGCTCTAACAAAAACGTCGATTTAGGGCCAACGTATCCATCACCGATCGTCAGTTCACCGATTTGCGTAATGGGTAATACCCGCTTGGTCGAGCTGGTCGTAAACGCTTCGTCGGCATCGTAGAGATCAGACAGCAGCACCGGCCGCTCCTGAACGTCAAAGTCACCTTGCGCCAACTGCATGACTGTTCGGCGCGTAATGCCGTGCAAAATATTGCGATTAGGCGTAATGAGCTGGTCTCCTTTTACAATAAAGAAATTACTACGACTCAATTCGCTGATTTCACCCCCTTTTTGAAAAAGCACATCTGAGGCACCTGCCGACCGGATAGCCTGAGCCATCAGAATAAGCCGTTTGTAGTCAGTACTTTTTACTTCGGCCATTTCCCGAACGTACTCATCCAGAATCACCTTAATACCCTGTTCGTATTGACTCTGCGGAGTTGGATGGGTTTCCTCAGTTAGGATCAGCAAGTTGGGACGCACAACACTGATGCTATCGGGTGCGTATCCTCCGGTCATCACAAACCGAAAGGCGACATCGGCTGGTGCTCCTGCCCCGACGCTCCGCTCCAACAGATCCATGAGGACGGTGTAGGTTTCGCTTTTGCTGATCGGAAGCGGCAAATGCAACCGCGTCGCTGAGTTCTGAAAGCGCTCCCAGTACCAATCCCACTGAAAGGGTCTACCGTTGTAGGTCAGGAAGTAATCGAACAAGCCGTAGCCGCGAAGCAAGCCAAGGTCGGTGACACCAACAGCCAACTGATCGGTGGGTGCAATGGTGCCATTGAAATAGCCGTAATACATACGAAGGTACTTAAACTGAGATTACGCTTTTTTTAGTGTTGAGTCAATCAACCAGCGCCTAAACGAGTTTTTTATACTTAATCCGGGTTGGTGTCGCGTCGGAACCCAAGCGTTTGCGTCGGTTTTCTTCGTACTCCGAGAAGTTACCTTCAAACCAATACACCTGAGAATCGCCTTCAAACGCCAGAATGTGGGTCGCAATCCGGTCAAGGAACCAGCGGTCGTGGCTGATAACGACAGCACAACCGGCAAAGTTTTCGAGACCTTCTTCCAAAGCCCGCAGCGTGTTAACGTCGAGGTCGTTCGTCGGCTCATCAAGCAACAGTAGGTTTGCGCCTTCCTTGAGCGTCATCGCCAGGTGAACCCGGTTGCGCTCACCACCCGACAATGTTCCGATTTTCTTTTCCTGATCCGCGCCCGCAAAATTGAATCGACTGACATAAGCGCGCGCGTTGGACTGACGGCCACCCATCATAATCCACTCGTTACCACCCGAAATCGCTTCGTACACCGTCTTGTTCGGATCAAGCCCATCGTGTTCCTGATCGACATAAGCGACCTTAACTGTATCACCTACGTCAAACGTACCGGCATCAGGCTTGTCACGGCCCGTGATCAGTTTGAAAAGCGTGGTTTTACCGGCTCCGTTCGGTCCGATGATACCCACGATTCCGCCCTGTGGTAACCGGAACTCCAGATTTTCGAACAGCAGTCGTTCCCCAAAGGCTTTGGCCACGTCGCTGGCTTCGATAACCTTTGCACCCAGACGCGGTCCCGGTGGAATAAAGATTTCGAGTTTGTCTTCGCGCTGTTTTACGTCTTCACTCAACAACTTTTCGTAAGCGCCCAGACGAGCTTTCGATTTGGCCTGACGAGCTTTCGGTGCCATTTTCACCCACTCCAACTCGCGTTGTAGGGTCTTTTGCCGCTTCGACTCGGTCTTTTCTTCTTTGGCTAACCGCTGTTGCTTCTGATCCAGCCAGGATGAGTAATTTCCTTTCCAGGGGATGCCTTCGCCCCGATCCAATTCCAGAATCCAACCGGCTACATTATCCAGGAAGTACCGATCGTGCGTCACGGCGATGACCGTACCCGTGTACTGCCGCAAGTGTTCTTCCAGCCACAATACCGATTCGGCATCAAGGTGGTTGGTTGGCTCATCAAGCAGTAACACGTCGGGTTGTTGAAGCAGCAGACGGCATAGGGCAACCCGCCGTTTTTCACCACCTGACAGGTTATCGATAATCGCTTCGGACGGCGGGCAGCGTAACGCATCCATCGCCCGTTCGAGTTTTTGATCGAGTTCCCAGGCGTTATAATGGTCGAGTTTTTCCTGAACTTCTCCCTGCCGGGCAATCAGTTTGTCGAAGTCGGCATCCGGATCGCCGAAGGCTTCATTGATCTCGTCAAACTCTTTGAGCAGGTTAACAACTTCCTGTACGCCTTCTTCGACAACCTCCCGAACGGTCTTGCCGGGTGTGAACTGGGGCTCCTGTTCGAGCATCCCAACCGAATAGCCAGGAGAAAACACTACTTCGCCCGTGTAGTTCTTATCTATACCGGCGATAATGCGCAGCAGTGTAGATTTACCAGAGCCGTTTAATCCTAAAACGCCGATTTTAGCGCCGTAAAAAAAGGAAAGATATATGTTCTTTAGGATTTGTCGGTTGGGCGGAATATTTTTACTCACGCCCGCCATGGAGAAAATTATGGTTTCCTGACTCATTAATTTCTAATAGATTTGTGGTTGGCAATAATCCTCAAAATTAACCCACAGCGCAGCCTTAACCAAGTATAGTAATGGAAAACGCTTCACTGGTAGATGAATACGGTTACGTCAAAGACGGAAAGGTATTTTTGAAAGGCTACCTGGATTACGAAGATCGCCAGATTGGCGAAGTTAAACGCACTGAGCAGGAAGCGCTCGACTATTTTAAGAATCGCTTCGTTATTGCTGAGAACAAAGTCAGCCAGCTAGAAAATGACATTGAGGAAGCCCAGAATAAAGGCTCTTACCTGACTAAGCTGGTTCAGCTCCGAAAAAAACTGCTCGGTTTTGATGCCCTCGGCGATTTTCCGCCCCTGCTCGACCGCCTGGACTCGCAGGAGAAACTCTTGTCGGAGTTAATTACGGTTAACCAACTCAAGAATCTGGAGATCAAGCGTGCATTGATTGCCGAAGCCGAAGCAATCGCCAACAGTACAGACTGGCGAGAAACGGCAGACGCTTTGCAGGAGATCAAAACGAAATGGATTAAAACGGGTCCTGTTGATAAGACCGCCGAAGTCGAAATAGAAGGGCGGTTTCAGGAGTTGCTGGATGGTTTCTTCCAACGCCGACGTGAATTCTTCAACGAACAGAACAAGGTCATTCAGGAGCGGCTGGACAAGTACGACGAACTGATTCGGCTGGCTTTCCGGGCGAACCGACTGGGCGATCTGGATGCCGCTTTTCAGGAAGTTCGTAAGCTCAACAACGCCTGGAAAATGGTCGGTGAAGTCCCCATCAAAAAAAGTGGGAAGCTTTACAAGCAGTTCAAGAAAGCAACGACCATGTTCTACACGAAGTATAACGACGCGAAGGGCATTGTCATTGAGAAGAAAATCGATCCCCGGATTGAAGCGCAGATGAAAATGGTTGATGAAGCCGAACGTCTGTCGAAGCAATCGGATATTTTTGCAGCTGCCGAACGCGCGAAAGTGCTGCTCAATAGCTGGAAGGAAATTCGGGTGCCCTTCAAATTGCAGGACAAAAACCTCAATGAGCGCTTCCGGGCCGCCTGCGACAAGATTTTTGAGCTAAGTTATTTAGGACGTGTATTGACCCGGAAATACCCGGCTTTCGAACTAAAAAGCCAATCCGAACAGATTCGGACGAAGATTCGGGAAATGGAGTATCTGGTCAAACGGGAGAAAAGCGACTTGCAATTCTCACTCCAGGATGCCGATGGCCTCGACCCGAATAACGACGCGGACAAGCAGGTCTTGAACAAGATTAACACCCAGAAGCGTAAGATCGCCATGAAAGAAACGATCCTGCGTGAATTTCAGAAACAACTAGAAGGAGTTCGGTACTAACGACTTCCTGACCACAAACGAAACGTGCCCCGATCTGGATCGGGGCACGTTTCGTTTTTATAACTTGTTCTTTAGGTATGGAAACCTCATTGAACAAACCTGATTTCGTTGCATCTGAAACTTTATTTCGGGCCGCTATTGTCCCCGGCAAATTCGTTCGGCTCGAGTACTTAACCGACCTGAGCGAGTTTATCAAGGCTGACGTTACCATCAAGCAACTTCGCCGGGAAGGTGATACCGAGCTGCTTGAACTGGCCAACGGCGAGATGGTACCGCTTGATCGGGTTGTCAGCATTTCCGGTAACTTATCACCGCGTTATCCCGGCTACGGCAACTACTCCTGTGATTGTTAGCTGATCACATCGAAGCCGCAATACGGAACCAGAACCGCTGGAATGCGAATGCCTTCCGGCGTCTGGTTGTTTTCGAGGATCGATGCCAGAATACGAGGCAATGCCAGCGCCGATCCGTTCAGCGTGTGCAGGAGTTGCATCTTGCCCTCTACCTTAGAGCGTAGCTTGAGCCGGTTGGCCTGATACGTTTCGAAGTTTGAAACCGAGCTTACTTCAAGCCAGCGCTGCTGAGCCGCCGACCAAACTTCCATGTCGTACGTCAGGGCCGACGTGAAGCCCATATCGCCACCGCACAGCCGCAACACCCGATACGGTAGTTCGAGCTTTTGTAGTAACGATTGCACATGTAGGCTCATTTCGTCCAAGGCGGCATACGAGTTTTCGGGTTTTTCGATCCGTACGATCTCGACCTTATCGAACTGATGCAGTCGGTTCAAGCCCCGTACGTGCGCTCCCCACGAACCCGCTTCGCGCCGGAAGCAAGGTGTATATCCCACGTTTTTAACCGGCAACTGGTTCTCGGGTAAAATCACATCGCGGTACATATTCGTGATGGGAACCTCCGCCGTTGGGATCAGATACAGCTTTTCTTCCGTGATGAAATACATCTGCCCTTCTTTGTCGGGAAGCTGCCCGGTTCCAAAGCCCGAATCTTCGTTCACAACAATAGGCGGCTGCACTTCCGTGAAGCCCGCATTCAAGGCTTCATCGAGGAAAAAGTTGATCAGCGCCCGTTGAATCCGAGCCCCTTTTCCTTTGTAGACCGGAAAGCCTGCACCCGAAATTTTTACGCCCAGCTCGAAATCAATGATGTCGTACTTCTTGATCAGCTCCCAGTGAGGCTGGGCCGATTCGTGGAGTGTTGGCTTCTCGCCATGTTCCAGTACGACTTCGTTATCATCTGCGGTTCGTCCTTCCGGTACGCTGCTGTGCGGAATGTTCGGGATGGTGACCAGAACTGTCTGTAGGTCGGCTTCTAACTGACGCAATGCATCCGCAAGATCTTTCGAACGGGTTTTCAACACAGCCGTTTCCGCTTTAGCCGCATCCGCTTCTGCCTTGTTACCCGCTTTCATCAACGCGCCAATCTGACTTGCTTTTGCGTTGGACTGAGCCAGAACATCGTCGAGTTCACGTTGGGTATCGCGCCGTTGCTGGTCGAGGGTCAACACTTGTTCAACGACCGCTTCGGCATTGGCAAAATGTCTTTTTCGCAGGCCCGCTAATACAGTATCTTTATTTTCGCGGATGAAATTAAGTTGTAGCATTGCATATGTGAGAGTCGAAACTCTCGTTTGTTAATACGATTTCGGTACGTGGTATTACAGTGAGAACAAGCCTTCGTTCAGGGCGTTAAGCGCTTCCGCCTTGTAACGACTGTGAACTAGTAGCGATAAGTTGCTTTCTGTACCACCGTAGGAAACCATACGAATAGGAATATTTTTCAGTGCATTGAACACCCGTAACGCTACGCCTTCGTTGTCAGCACTGAAATTACCCACGATACAGATAATTGTCTGATCATAATCGGGTTCTTCCAGCGTACAGAAGGCGCTTAGCTCTTCGGAAATTTCGTTGATCCGTTCAGTATTATCGATGGTGACCGACACAGAAACTTCCGACGTTGCCAGCATATCCACGGGCGTTTTGTACTTTTCGAAAATCTCGAAAATACGGCGCAGGAAACCGTAAGCGTTCAGCATACGAGTCGAGTGGATGTACAAGGCCGTGATTCCGTCTTTAGCCGCAATCGCTTTAAACACCTGGTCACTCGTTCGGTCGGCGATCAGCGTACCGGGAGCAGCCGGGTCCATCGTATTCTTGAGCCGAACCGGAACACCAAACATACGAGCGGGCGTAATGGTAGACGGATGCAGAATCTTAGCTCCGAAATAAGCCAGTTCAGCCGCTTCATCAAACGTTAGCTCACGCACCGGGAACGTATTCTTAACAATCCGGGGATCGTTATTGTGCATCCCGTCGATATCCGTCCAGATCTGGATTTCGTCGGCCCGAATCGCTCCGCCAATCAACGAAGCGGTGTAGTCAGATCCGCCCCGCTTGAGGTTGTCTACTTCCCCACGCGGATTGCGGCAGATAAACCCTTGCGTAACAATGATCTGCTTACCTTCATGCTGTGGAAGCATCGTTGCCAGTGCCTCCTCCGTAAACTGAATTTCGGGTTCGTTGTCGGCATCAATCCGCATAAACTCAAGCGCAGGCAAAAGCGTCGATGGGACGCCTTCTTCGGCCAGATACGCCTGAAAAATCTGGGTACTCAGCAGTTCGCCTTCCGCTACCAGCTCTTTTTCCTGTTTGAGCGTAAATGGCTTGATCCCCGTCAGTGAACGAATAAACGAAAACTCACTGTCAATAATCTGTTGCCCGGCGGCTTTCCCCTCCGGTGTTCCGTACAGTTCATCAACGAAGCTATCGTAATGCGCTTTGAGCGAATCGATTTGCGCATTCGCTTCGGCGTCATTGTTGGCTTTCAGGGATTCGCCAATCGCCAAAAGATTGTTGGTTGAGCCGGACAAAGCCGACAGGACGACAATTTTACGAGTATTGTCTTCAGTGATTAGGGTACGGATGGACCGCATGCGCTCGGGCTTTCCGACCGATGTACCGCCAAATTTCCAGACGTGCATACTAAACGAGTGAGTGTGTGAACGAGCGAACGAGTAACGAGTTATTCGCTCGTCCACTCATGCACTCCTTTGTCTTTTATTTAAAACTGAAATGAATAAACCTGTCTTTGTAGGCCCAGCATTTTAACAGCCGTAATAGCCGCTTCGTCGCCTTTATTTCCGTGCTTTCCACCCGCCCGGTCAAGTGCCTGTTGCTGGTCATTTGGTGTCAAAACGCCGAAAATAACGGGCTTACCCGTTTTAAGACCAACGTTCGTCAATCCCTGAGCAACGGCGTGATTGATGTAATCATTGTGCTTGGTTTCGCCCTGGATAACGCAGCCTAACGCAATCACGGCATCAATGTCATCGCGCTGAGCAAACCACTGCGCGCCCAGGCTCAACTCATAACTACCCGGCACATTGCCCCGGACGATATTTTCAGCTTTAGCGCCGTGCTGGAGCAACGTCTGATACGCACCCGCGAACAAAGCTTCCGTTACTTCCGTGTTCCATTCAGAAACAAGAATCGCAAACCGGCGATGACTGATATCGGGCAGATCATCGGTTGAAAATACACTCAGGTTTTTTTGATCAGATGCCATGTAAAGAAACCGGAAACCCGGCGAAGTTTAGTGAATTAACGACTGTCTTACCTACTGCTACTCGGAAATGGTTGAGACAATTGACAAAAAAAGGACAAAACCTCAGTCGGCTTTGTCCTTCGCTGTATTGAGTTGTTCAAGTACGCCTACGACTCGCCGACCGCTGCATCCAGCACGGATTTATACTTCTTGGCAGTAACAGCCTCGGCAGATTGGGGATACTTTTCGATAATGTCGTTGTACGTTTCGATGGCTTTATCGTTTTGCTTAGCCTGTTCGCGAACAATAGCTAGTTTCAACAGATAGCCGGGCGTAAAGAATTTATTGGGTTTGTAGTCAGCTGCTTTTTGATAGTAATCAGCCGCTTCGTCATAGCTTTTCTTCTCAGTATAAGCGTCACCGATGAGCGCATAAGCACGCGCCTGCACCAGCAGATCCGATGAGCTAAAGCTTTTCAGACGATCGATGGCTTCGTCGTACTTACCTTCTTTCAGTAAGCCGACACCCGCATAAAACTCGGCCAGATTACCAGCGGGCGTTGCGCCGTAGCTGTCGGCAACGCTCAGCAGGCCAGGGCTTCTGCCATCGCCATTGAGGGCTTTCTTCAGTGAATCGGCTTCGAGCTTGTAAACCGATGGGAATAGTTCGACCTGCGCTGTTTCGTCCTGGCTACTTACGTAATAGCGATAGCCAAAGAAACCAACGACCAGCAACACAATGCCGCCGACTACACCTAAAACGATATTTCGGTTCTGTTGGAAAAAATCACCAACATCCTCTAATCTCCCCTCTAATGCGTCTGAATCTTCCAAAAAATCCAGTCCACTGTTCTTTTTGCTCATTTGTTTGCAATTTGGACTGCAAAATTAGGAATATTTGTAATTGCGGAAAAGCGTAATGCTCAAAAGTTTACAGAAGAGTTTTCGGTTAAACCGTCATATCCCGGACAGTCATAACTTCCGACGCCCGAACGGAGCGTATCTGATGAGCCATTAAGGTCACGATTGCTACTGCTTCGCCCGTTAAGGTTACAAACTCTACTTCAAACGCTTGACCCCCATTGTAGACGGTCAGAATCGTGCCAATATCTCCCGCTTTTAAACGTCCATCCGTCAGATCTCCTTGCAGCACGACTAAATCAAACTCATTCATAGGCAACAATACTGTTCGAAAAAGTAACGTTTGACAGAGAATCTTGTTTGTTAAAATTGCTTTAACTTTGCGCTGCTAATCTTCTAAGGGGTGCCTCATAACAACGGGCTGAGATTATACCCATTGAACCTGCACGGGTAATGCCGTGAAGGGAGATGTAGTCACGATGTACAATCGTGATCGTTACCAACCAAAATCATATCTAACCAAGGATAGGTTTGGCCCCTAGCTTATCGTCATGCTTTTTCGTTATGAAAAAACCGACGACTGGACCACTTCGTCATTTTAGACGTGCCCCGTTTTTTGCTTTTTTGACAGCTATCGTCTGTCTATCAGCGCTACCCACCTGGGCTCAACTCGTTATTTCGGGAACCGTCAACGACGCCGATGGCGGAATACTTCCTGGGGCTGCCGTTACGCTTGAAGGCACGTACAAAGGTACCTTTACCGATGCCAACGGCTCGTTTCAGCTAACGAATCTAAAGCCGGGTTCACTCTCCCTTCGGGTATCCCTGCTTGGCTACGAGCCTCAAACGCAAGCCATTAATCTAAGCCAAAGCACGACGGTAACCGTTAGTCTCAGAAAAACAGCGGTGACCGTCGATGAAGTTGTTGTGAGCGCTACGCGGGCAAATCAGAAATCAGCCATTGCCTATACTGATGTGTCGCGGCAGTATTTGAACAAGCTGAATCTAGGTCAGGATATTCCGCAGTTGCTCAACTTTACACCGTCTATCGTTACAACTTCTGACGCGGGAGCGGGCGTGGGCTACACCGGTATTCGCATCCGGGGGTCCGACGCCACGCGGGTAAACGTCACACTCAACGGTATTCCGTACAATGACGCCGAATCGCAGGGTACGTTTTTTGTCAATATGCCCGATTTTGCGTCGTCGGTGAGCAGCATTCAGATTCAGCGGGGTGTGGGAACCTCGACCAATGGCGCGGGCGCGTTCGGCGCTTCGGTCAATATTCAAACCAACAAGCTGGAAGAAAAACCGTACGCTGAAACAAACATTTCCGCTGGTTCTTTCGGCACGCGCAAAGTAAACGTACTAGCCGGAACGGGTTTGATCAACAATCACTTCGTACTCGACGCCCGGCTGTCGAAGATTTATTCCGACGGCTATGTCGACCGGGCTTTTTCTGATCTGCGGTCGTTCTACGTATCGGGCGGTTATTATACCAAGAAAAGTTTTTTCCGGCTGAACATTTTTTCGGGTCAGGAACAAACGTATCAGTCGTGGGGCGGTGTACCTGAGAATCTGCTTAAAACGAACCGCACGTACAACGTTTACACCTACGACAACGAAACCGATAACTACCAGCAAGACAACTACCAGCTTATTGCATCGCATGAGTTAAGCCGCAACTGGCGACTAAACGTTTCAGCTTTTTACACGAAAGGAAAAGGCTATTACGAGCAATACCGGCCCAATGATCGGTTCAGCAATTACGGCTTACCCAACGTTGTCATCGGCGATTCGACCATCTCCCGCACCGACATCATTCGGCGACGGTGGCTCAATAACGATTTTTACGGGACCGTTTTTTCGCTTGACTACAATAGCTTTGGTAAGCTAACGGCAAATATTGGTGGTGGCTGGAATAACTATCAGGGAGGACACTACGGCGAGGTTATCTGGGCGCGAATCGCTGGTAATACCAATATTCGGGACCGCTATTACAACGACGATGCGACAAAACGCGACCTCAATCTGTACGCCAAAGCATTCTATCAATTCAGCAAACCACTCAATGGCTTTGTTGATGTGCAGGTTCGGCAAATTGATTACTCATTTCTTGGTTTTAACAGCCAGTTGCAAAACGTTCAACAGGATGCTAAGCTGACATTTTTCAATCCCAAAGCAGGTTTGACTTACGTCCTGAACGACCGTAGTACCGTTTATGCGTCGGTTGGTGTTGGCCACCGCGAACCAAACCGCGACGATTACACCCAATCGACGCCGGAGAGTCGTCCCAAAGCCGAGCGCCTTATTGATTACGAAGCGGGCTACAAACTGCAAACGGAGCGGCTGGCGTTTACGGTCAATGGCTATTACATGACTTACCGGAATCAGCTCGTTTTGTCGGGTCAGCTTAACGACGTAGGCGCTTACAACCGCGTAAATATTCCCGTTAGTTACCGGGCGGGTATTGAGCTTGAAGCGGGGGCTCGCTTAGCCAAGCAATTGCGCTGGAATGTAAACGCAACGTTTAGCCGTAACAAAGTCCGTAACTTCACCGAGTACCTGGATAACTTTGATAACGGTCAGCAGGAAAGTCGGCAGTACAGCGAGACTGATATTTCATTTTCACCAAACGTGATTGCTGGCTCACAACTGTTGTTCACCCCCGCCAAAGGACTAGAACTGGGACTGTTATCGAAATACGTTGGAAAGCAATACCTCGACAATACGTCCAACGTGAGCCGCCAATTGAATTCGTACTTCACAAACGACATTCGCCTGATCTATAGCCTAAAACCAAAATTTGCTCAAGAGATTGCGTTTACGTTGTTGCTCAATAACGTCCTGAATGAACTGTATGAATCCAATGGCTACACTTACGCTTACATCTCAGAAGGACGCGTGACAGCTGACAACGGCTATTACCCACAAGCCGGGCGCAACTTCCTCGCCGGGATTCGGGTGCGTTTCTAGTTTAAATCGCCCGGCGGCCCGGCGAGATTTGTGTGATTTAGGTGAGTGACGATGATTTCGAAGTTCGATCAGCGTATTCACCTAAATCACGCAAACCCGGCTGGGTCACTGGCTACTTCAGTCTTATCCGATGGCCTGTTCCAAATCCTGGATCAAGTCGTCAACGTCTTCGATACCGACACTAAGCCGGATAAGCGTGTCTTTCAAGCCGTTTTTCTGCCGCTCCTCCTTCGGAATACTAGCGTGCGTCATACTAGCCGGGTGCGTACATAGTGATTCAACACCCCCCAGCGATTCGCCAAGCGAGAATACGGCAAAGCTTTCCATCACCCGTACGGCTTCCGGCATCGAATCGCCTTTCAGTTCAAACGACAGCATTCCTCCAAAACCACGCATCTGCTTTTTAGCCAGTTCATGACCCGGATGCGATTCAAGACCGGGGTAATGTACTTGACCAACTTTCGGATGTTGTTGCAGGTACTGAGCGACTTTCAGCGCGTTTTCGCAGTGCCGCTGCATCCGAACGTGCAACGTTTTGATACCCCGCAGTACCAAGAAACAATCTTGTGGACCCGGTACGGCACCGCAGGCATTCTGAATAAACGCTAACCGCTGGGCCGTCTCATCGCCGTTGAGCACAATAGCGCCCATAACTGTATCGGAGTGACCGCCGAGGTATTTGGTAACCGAATGCATCACAATATCGGCACCCAAATCAAGCGGATTCTGCAAATACGGCGATGCAAACGTGTTATCAACCACCAATTGAATGTTCCGTTGTTTGGTGATAGCCGCAATCGCAGCGATATCGACCAGCCGTAACAATGGGTTTGTAGGCGTTTCGATCCAGACCATTTTGGTAGCTGGCGTAATAGCCGCTTCCAGATTGGCGGAGTTATCCAGGCTGACGAATTTGAATGTAAGCCCGAACTCCTGAAAGACGCGCACCATGATTCGGTACGTGCCACCGTATAAATCGTTGCTGGCTATAATTTCGTCACCGGGTTTAAACAGTTTGAGAATAGCGTCTGTCGCACCAAGCCCCGATGAGTAGCAAATGCCATGTTTGCCGTTTTCAAGAGCAGCCAGGTTATTTTGCAACACCGTTCGGGTCGGGTTCTGCGTTCGGGCGTATTCGTACCCTTTATGCTTGCCCGGCGACTCCTGTACGTAAGTCGATGTCTGATAAATGGGTGTCATGATAGCACCCGTTGTAGGGTCCGGCTCAATACCGGCATGGATGGCTTTGGTTCCGAATTTCATGTCCTAAAGTAGTAAAACTAGTCAGTAGATAAACGACCAGGTTACAGAAACCAAACCAGAACAGGTGTCTGGCAGTTTGATATATCGTGAAATCATCCATTCTAAAGCACTTTACCGGGCCTGTTATTGCTGGCATCCTGATGTCGGTAACGCCTATTGTGTTTACGTCTTTACTGACTTATTACGCGATTCTTCACGAGTCAGAAATTGCCGGTTTTACAGCCTGGCAATGGGCCGGTATTACGCTTCTGTGCGCAATCACATCTGCCGCATTGACGCCACCGACCATGCTGGCGTTAATCTTTGGCTATTTTCTGGGTTGGCAGGCCGTACTTCCGCTTTTTCTGGTCAACATGGGAGGTATTCTGTTCATCAACCTCCTCGTACGCTGGCTCGATCATGAACGCTTTCTGAGCTTTTTACGCCGAAATCCCAAAGCACAATCGGTACTCGACCGAATTTTGAACAAAGAACTGGAAGTTATTTTTTTCGCCAAGCTCTCCCCTATTCTTCCCTTCGGGCTTACGAATCTACTGTTTGCTCTTTCGGGAGCTCAGCTGAAAAACATATTGCTGGGCGGTCTGCTAGGTATGATGCCCAGAACGTTACTTGCGATTTGGTCGGGCCACGAAGCGCGTGAGATCCGAACGCTACTGGAAAACCCAAACCAAAGCAGCTGGACGCAGATCATCATCGTTGTCCTCGTCATTGTGTCGATTGCGGGCTTGTGGCAGGTGATCCAACGAGCCTTGAAGTAAAGCCATTCTCACACCTGCTTTGCCAGCCGTTCACCCGCCAGCTCTATAAGCAAATTGTGGCCTGTCTTGACGATTGTCAATTCGAACTGATAGAGTCGTTTTGTAAGCGGGAGAACATAACTGGTTGGTATTATCCGGTCGAAAGAGCCCATAAAAAAATGGGTCTCTAAGCGCATTTCATTAATTAAATCACCGACCCGCTCAAGGTCAGGAAAAATAAGCCGAAACTGAGTCCAGCTTTGATACACCAAATTGCGACGTTCGGGCGTGTCGAGCGAGATCTCAACAAAGCGCATCAATGTTCGATTCAGCAACCCCGCCCGTGTCAAGAAATGACCGATGGTGCTTAGAAACGTTAAATGAGTCAACACAAACCGAAACAACCGTCTGCCTAGGGAAGAACCCGTTGCGAACTTGTACCAACGACTCGGCGTAATACCATCCGGAGCAATAAGAATCAGCTGATCGACGCGACTAGCTAACAATTCGGCGGTTGTCAGCGCAAACCGTCCCCCCAGGCTAAAACCCACCACCGAAAAACGATCAACGGCGTTTGCCTGTAAAAATGCGTCAATCAAGCGTTGCCAAACAGTTTTCGTTAACAAGTGATTACTCCGATACTGACTGCTACCGTGAAAAAACAGATCGATGGCTAACAGGGTATATCGGTCACCAAGAAGCTTTTCGTATTTGGCAAATACCTGCCCAGTCTGTCCGAAGCCGTGAAAAGCCAATAGTGTAGTTGGTCCATAACCAAATCGACGGTATGCCAGTTGGTTATTTTCAAACGTAAACAGGTCAACATCGGCAGCTCTCGTCATAGCGACAAAGTTGAGCGTTGTCCCTCAAAATAACTATGCAACACTTCACAAACTTAGCCGAATTTGCGGCTCACGCTGGTCAATCGCTCGGCGAAACACAATACATGACCATTACGCAGGAAGCCGTTGACCTCTTTGCTCAGGCGACTGGCGACAACCAGTGGATTCATACCGATCCCGAGCGATCCAAGCAGGAATCGCCGTACACAACGCCTGTTGCGCACGGCTTTCTAACGCTTTCGCTGGCTCCTAAGTTACTAGCCGAATTGTACCAGATCGATTCTGTAAAGATGGCCGTCAACTACGGCGCTAACAAAATCCGCTTTTCGAATGCCGTACCCGTCGGCAGCCAACTGCGCATGAAAGGCTGGCTACACCATGCTGAACCGCAGAATGATAACGAGGACACATCAGGGACACGAGCCATCATCGAATGTGTATTTGAAGTAGAAGGTGAGCAAAAGCCAGCTTGCGTAGCCGAATTGATCGTACTGTTGTTTGAATAGTAGTATGCTTGCATACTATTTATCCAGGTTTTTTTTATCTTTACCTACGTTAAGGTAGACGATCATCATAAGAAAAAACCAATTCACTCAGATGGCAACGGCAGCGCTTGGACTAGAGGGATTAAATTTTAATTTGTCGGAGGAACACCGCGCCGTACAGGAAGCCGCCCGTGATTTCGCCCATAACGAACTGCTGCCTGGCATTATCGAGCGCGATAACGAAGCCCGGTTTCCGGCAGAGCAAGTAAAACGCATGGGCGAATTGGGATTCCTCGGCATGATGGTTTCGCCCGACTACGGCGGTGGCGGAATGGACACGGTATCGTACGTACTGGCGATGGAAGAGATTTCCAAAGTAGACGCATCGGCCTCCGTGATCATGTCGGTAAACAACTCGCTTGTCTGTTTCGGCCTTGAAGCGTACGGTACTGAGGAGCAAAAACAAACGTATTTGACACCACTAGCCGCTGGTGAAATCATCGGCGCGTTTTGCCTCTCGGAACCCGAAGCAGGCTCCGACGCAACGTCACAAACCACGACGGCGGAAGACAAAGGAGATTATTATTTAGTAAACGGTACAAAAAACTGGATCACAAACGGTAACTCCTCCAGTGTTTGTCTGGTCATTGCGCAAACGGATCGCGAAAAAAAACACCGCGGTATCAACTGCCTGATTGCCGAAAAAGGAACGCCTGGTTTCGTCGTAGGAAAGAAGGAAGACAAGATGGGGATTCGCGCTTCCGACACCCATTCTTTGTTGTTTACTGACGTTAAAATACCTAAAAAAAATAGAATTGGCGAAGACGGATTTGGCTTTAAATTCGCTATGTCGACCCTGAACGGTGGCCGCATTGGTATAGCCGCTCAGGCACTGGGTATTGCGGCTGGTGCTTACGAACTGTCGCTTAAGTACGCACAGGAACGAAAATCGTTTGGCAAACAACTGTTTGACCACCAAGCTATTCAATTCAAATTAGCCGAAATGGCCACCAGAATTGAAGCAGCCCGGCTTTTGGTTTATAAGGCAGCGCGGATAAAAGACGAACACGGCGATTACGTTCAGGCGGCTGCCATGGCTAAGTTATTTGCTTCGGATGTTGCCATGTGGGCTACCACAGAGGCTGTACAGATTCATGGTGGCTACGGTTACGTAAAAGAATACCACGTAGAACGTCTGATGCGTGACGCCAAAATTACTCAGATTTACGAGGGTACGTCCGAAATCCAAAAACTAGTTATAGCGCGTGAACTCATTCGCTAACTCTATTCCTAATAAAATAGAATTTTTTCAAAGGGCTAGTGCGTGTTCAATAAGAATACGCACTATTTTTTTATTTTTTGGAAACTTTTATACTTGTATTAGTTTTGTACAAATTATTAGTTTTGTGCAACTTTGAAAGCATGTAGCATTCACGCGCACTTTCCTTTCAGCTATGGAAGACTACAATAAAATAATTGAATCACTGGGCGTGAAGTTTATTAAGGCCCGTAACATTCGGATTTTGCAACCTATCACCATCAGAAACTTCTATGATGTTGAAAACACGTTGCTGATCTTATATAATGGCGAGGTATCCATCGGCGAAGAACGCGTTAAAGTTAACGTAGGCGATATGCTGTTTATTCCGGGTGGAAAGCACGTAACGGTTACCTATGGAGACCCTACCAGTTCTAAAACGGTTTCCAACGAGGAGTTTATGACGCACCGGGAATCGTACTGGGAAGGAAACCACGATCCAAAACTGATCGGGCATTTGCCTAATTCGTTTGGGTATGTGTCCTTCGAGGCTAAGGTTTTCGACTCGGTGAACTTCTTCAACTCACTCGATGTACCGCCTTTCATCATCAAACGGGAAGATCACCTGGCGAATACAATCGACCAGATTCTGGCCGAGGACATGACGGATCTGGCGGGTAAGGGTCGTATCGTTAAGATCAAGACCGAAGAAATCGTTATTGAAGTTGTTCGGTACATCCTTAAGAACCGTCTGTTCGTCGAACAGCTGGTAACCAACAGCACTTATTTTAAAGATCCGCGCTTAATCGATATTTTCGCTTACATCAAGGAAAACCTAGGTGGCGATCTGTCAAACAAGGTGTTGGCCAACGTTGCTAATGTTTCGGAAGATTACGTTGGACAGTACTTCAAAATGCTGACAGGTATCAATCCACAGGATTATATCGAATACCAGCGGATGGAAGCAGCCGTCGGTCTTCTACGTACGAGCAAAAAGAGCATCCGAGCTATTGGAGCGGAAGTTGGGTATAAGGATACCGCCTATTTCTGCCGTCGTTTTAAGATGATGTTTGGTATTCCTGCGGGCAAGATGCGTCGCCGGGAATCACTGATGAACGTCTAAAACGAAAAGAGCCAGTTAGTAGTGACTGGCTCTTTTCGTTTATTGCATACTTACTTCTATAGGCAGTGTATAAAAAACGGCGACTGGCTTCCCATTAACCTCGCCGGGCTGCCAGCGCGGCATTTTTTCGATGGCCGAGATAATGGTTGTCATGAAGTCCTGCATTCCTTTCTGGGTCTTTTTATCGAGTGGTTTCGATGTAACGCGTACGTCACGCACGACTCCGTCCTTACCAATAATAAACTTGGCTGAAACCGGTCCGGTATTGTAATTCTTACGCGACAAGGAGTTAGGAAACTTAATATTTTCGGCCAGGTAGCGACTTAGTGCCGTATTTCCTCCCGGAAACTCCGGTTGCTGCTCAGCTACCGTAAAAACAGGTTCATTGCGTCCTTGTGCAACGGCAGAAACTGGTGTAAATAAACCAATTGTGCCAATAATGCACAAAATGATCAAAGCAATGTTTTTCATACGTTTACGCTTGCACTACTGATTGATTGAACTCCCGCACAACGGCTGCTAATTCAGGAAGCAGCTCTGGATTCTGCTCAATACCGTTGCCTATAACAATAACATCGGCTCCTGCTTTCAACGCGTTGTATGCTTTTTCGCCCGAGTTGATTCCTCCCCCAACTAAAACAGGACAATCGACTGCGGCTTGAACAGCAGCGATCATCGCAGGCGGTACTGGCCAGCGTGCTCCACTTCCCGCGTCTAAATACATGATCTGTAGACCAAGCATTTCGCCCGCCAGGGCCGTGCAGGCCGCTACATCGGGCTTGTCGTGCGGCAAGGGAGTGGTGCCACTAATATACGAAACGGTAGTCTGAGTTCCACTATCAACCAGCATGTAACCAGTCGACAGTATCTCTAAACCGCTTCGTTTGAGAAGGGGTGCAGCAATAACATGCTGGCCTATTAAAAACTCGGGGTTCCGACCAGAAATAAGTGAAAGCAGAAGAATAGCATCGGCCGACGGTTCGATGTGTAATGGATTACCCGGAAACAAAATCACGGGTATGTCGGTGTGCTGGCGAATGGTAGCAATAACTTCCTTATGGATGTATTCCGTGACTAAACTACCACCGACGAGAAAGAAGTCAACAGCGAATTGGTCGGCGCGAGTTGCTAGTACTGAAAGCTCATCTTGCTTGATCTTGTCGGGATCAAGCAAGACGGCCAGTGATTTTCGACCAGCTGATTTATAGTTGCGTAGTGTATTGCGCAGGCTCAGTAGTTGCCTTGGCGTGGTATTGTCCTCCGGTCCTGGGGTCTGCGGTTGGATTGATCGCATTATTCTGACGGATACGAGCTAAAAAGCCGGTTAGCTGCTCGCGAGCAATATTTGTCAGAACAGTGGTAATTAAACCTCCGATCAAACCACTTGCGGCAGCTGATTTTTGTGTCTTTTTTGCTTGCTGCTTTATTGCTCTTTGAGTAGGATGCGCATTCGATGGTTCATCTTCGTCATACTCTTCGTACGAAAAATCACGATCTTCTGGTTCACCATACTTTTCAGCGTATCGGTACTCATCAGACTTTGGCAGAATAGCATTTACGACCAAATATACGGCTAAACCAACACCTGCTACAAACGCGGCTGTTTTCCCGATTTCAGAAGCGTCGTCTTTAATCGAATCTACGCTATCTGTAATGGACGATTTAAACCGCTCAGTAGCAGCCATCAATTGAGCCCGACGAGCCGTAGTATCGGCAAAAGGTACTTTTGGGTCTTCCATAATTTTCTTTCCTCGACTTGGTATGTGTAGTTTACAATTAATCGCCTATTGAAAAGCCCCTACTGGGCATAACGGTTGGTTTGATCTAAACTAGCGCGTGTTTTTTCCATTAGTTCGCTGACAGCTTCCGTTTTTTCTTCGGCCTTTTTCTCCTGGCTTTTCTTAATAGCACTGTAGGCAGCCACCCTGATTTTTGATTTCACAAAACCACTTGCTGCACCCCAAATTATCGTCAAAAGCAGAAAAAATCCGGCTACGATCAAAAAACCGATGTACCGGCTGTCCGTTACTTCGTTTAAATACGCGGCCAGCAGACTGAATAAGAATATAACTGTCATGGTGCCAAGAAGCGCCAAGCCAATACCGTGAATACCGACGACAACTCCTTCCTCCACTTTGCCTCTTGTTTCGAGTGTGAATAACTCGATACGAGCCTCCAGATAGCGGAAGATATTTTCTCGAACTTCTTCCAAGCGTTCCAGCATGATTGTATGTGTTTAACTTTGCTCTGCGTTATTTACCAAAAACGGCTCATTTTGTTTAGAATTTATCCATTTTCAGCGCTCTAATGGTATATCCTTTCGTGTATGCCCTGTTCTGAACCTTTCTGGCTTAGTCGCCGAGCGTTCATTACAGCTGGCCATAGGTTCAGAGAGACCGATTTTTATGAGCCGAGTGAACGCTGATTTAGCGCTCGACGCGATTCACTTAACGAATGTTAACCACAAAAGAAGGTCTGATAGACTAGCTACCAGACCTTCTTAAAGTTTATATATAGGCGTCAGCGAGTTAGGCTGTGCACCGTTCCTGATGACAGTTATGTTTAGCCGCAACAGCAGCGCGTACTAATTTGATTGCCGCAATTTAGCTTCGATCGTTTGTTGCGTATGAGGAACCGCCCGCAGACGCTCTTTAGGGATCAGCTTTCCGGTGTCCTTACAAATACCATAGGTTCCGTTCTTGATCCGTACCATTGCTGCATCTAACTGCTGCGTGAACTTTTGCAACCGAGCGGCCAATTGGCTAAGATTCTCACGTTCACTGGTATCAGCGCCATCTTCGAGCAATTTAGAATTGCCTGATGTATTATCGGTACCACTATCGTTGCGCTTGCTTAGCGTTTCCTTGATATAATTCAACTCACTACGGGTCGCTTCAAGTTTCTGACCGATCAGTTCTTCGAACTCTTTCAGGTCTTCTTCCGAGTAGCGCTTCTTTTCCTCCTGAACCATAGTTACTAGCTGTATGGATGTATCTTTCCCCAAAATTAACGCTTTTTACCCTGATTTTCAACGAATCTATCAATAAGAATAGTGGTCCTATAGAATTTTATTGAATTGCAATTTGCCGCTATAACCGATTTTTCTTTTGAAACCGTCGGTATCAGTTTATTACAATTTCGGTCTAACGGTCGTATATAGACGATTCTTAGGATTTTTATTTTATACTAATCATAGAAAAAATATACTTTTCATAACAATACATTGCTTTTAATTAGTTTTGTGACACACTTCATCGATAAAATAGTTTTAAAAAGTGAAGTAACATTATGGCTATGGCATACATTGAACCAGCCCCAATAAAAGATAAGGAAAATCCCCTTGAGTCCATGATGTCGCGGTTCGACGCGGCTGCTCGTTTACTGGGCATTTCGGACGAAATGTACGATATCTTGAAAGTACCGGCCAGACAGGTTATCGTGGGACTCCCCGTTACAATGGACAACGGGGCTATTAAAGTTTTTGAAGGTTACCGCGTTATTCACTCAAACATTCTGGGACCTGCCAAAGGCGGTATTCGCCTTGATCCAGCGGTCAATCTGGATGAAGTTCGGGCGCTGGCTGCCTGGATGACCTGGAAATGCGCCGTAGTGGATATCCCTTATGGGGGAGCAAAAGGTGGAATCGCCTGCAACCCTCGTGAGATGTCGGCGGGTGAAATTGAGCGATTGATTCGTCAGTACACCGTTGCTATGCTCGACGTTATTGGTCCAGACCGCGATATACCGGCTCCTGATATGGGAACGGGCCCGCGCGAAATGGCTTGGATCGTCGATGAATACTCGAAGGCTAAAGGTATGACGGTCAACAATGTGGTGACGGGTAAGCCTTTGGTACTGGGTGGCTCCCTTGGCCGCACTGAAGCGACTGGACGTGGGGTTACGGTAGCAGCGTTGGCGGCAATGGACAAATTACGGATCAACCCTTACCGTTCTACAGCCGCTGTACAAGGATTTGGTAATGTCGGGTCCTTTGCCGCCGAACTACTCCACGAACGGGGTGTTACGGTTGTCGCTGTCAGTGACATATCGGGTGGCTACTACAACGCGTCCGGCATCGATATTACCGCAGCCGTCACTTACCGGAATGCCAATAAAGGTACATTAGAAGGCTTTACAGGTGCCGAGAAGATATCGAACGAAGAGCTACTCTCGTTAGCGGTTGACGTGCTTGTCCCTGCGGCCAAAGAAGATGTGATTACGGACGACAACGCAGCATCCATACAAGCCCGTATGATCGTTGAGGGGGCAAACGGCCCAACTTCTGCCTCCGCTGATGAGATTATAAACAGCAAAGGTATTCTTGTTGTGCCTGATATTCTGGCTAATGCCGGTGGCGTTACGGTTTCTTATTTTGAATGGGTTCAGAACCGGATCGGTTATAAATGGACGCTCGACCGGGTCAACCGCCGGGCCGACCGGGTTATGAAAGATGCCTTCGACCGGGTATTCGAGACGTCACAACGGTATCAGGTTCCGCTTCGTTTGGCCGCTTATATTGTCGCTATTGACAAAGTATCAAGCACCTACAAATTCCGCGGAGGCTATTGATTTTCGTAAAAAGGTATGATGTGTACGGTATGATGCATAATTTTGCTCATATCTGACGCATCAGCAATACATCATATCGTATACATCCTATTCTTTTTATGCGCTTAC
The DNA here is from genome assembly GCF_023196085.1 of Spirosoma liriopis. Classification (NCBI taxonomy): domain Bacteria; kingdom Pseudomonadati; phylum Bacteroidota; class Cytophagia; order Cytophagales; family Cytophagaceae; genus Spirosoma; species Spirosoma liriopis. Next base: position 105,574 of record NZ_JALPRF010000010.1, on the reverse strand, counting down.
ACCGCGAAGGTTTCACCATCATGATTACAACAGGGTTAGTTTTATTAGCCCTGAACCTACTGGCTTATTACTACCTGTTTTCCGATAATTCGACGGCTATCGTACTACTAGCAATAGCCAGTCTAATCTTGTTCGGGCTGATTGTTCAGTTTTTCCGGGTGCCAAACCGGCCACTGACCATTCACGAAGCGCAGGTAATTGCTCCGGCAGACGGTACGGTTGTCGTCATCGAAGAAACCGACGAAGACGAATACTTCAAAGGCCGTCGGCGGCAAATTTCGATTTTCATGTCACCGCTCAACGTGCACGTCAACCGAAATCCGGTTACGGGTATTGTTCGTTATTTCAAGTATTATCCTGGCAAATACCTGGTAGCGTGGCATCCTAAGTCCAGTACCGAGAATGAGCGAACAACGGTAGTAATCCAAGCGAAAAACGGTGTTGAAGTACTTTTCCGGCAGATCGCCGGTGCGGTTGCCCGACGCATTATCTGGTATGTAAAAGAAGGGCAGCCAGTAGAACAGGGTCAGGAAATGGGCTTTATTAAATTCGGCTCCCGGATTGATGTGTTCCTACCGCTCGATGCAGAAGTCAACGTGAAGATCGGCGATAGAACCAAAGGCGGAGTAACGGTAATAGCCGAACTGAAATAAATCATTACGTTTCCAAAAAGCGGGGGCCTAAATCGTGTTGCACGATTTAGGCCCCCGCTTTTTCAGTCTTATAAGCTAATACTCAGCAGTTCACCCCGTTCGGTTTCAGTAACGACCAGCCCTAATTCGCCCGAGGGATCGAAAACGCAGTTTGACGGGTTCTGTCCTGGCAGTTTAATGTCTTTCTGAAAAACACCGTTGGGCGAGAACACCCTAATAATGCCACTCCCATAAACGGCTACATAAATGTTTCCGTCCGGCCCTATTTTTATTCCGTCTGGTCCGGGTATGTCATGTCCCATCGGCGCTTCAATGACAGGGGTCAGAACGCTTATATTTTCCCAACTCAAGCTATCGGCATCCCAGTAACCCTGCCAGATACGCTGCTGATGGGTTTCGCCAATAAGTAACGTCTGATTGTCAGGCAATAAGGTCAAGCCATTGGGATAGTCCAGCCCCTCGGCGATGATTTCAACGGCTCCTTTGGGTGTATAAACCGCAACGTAGCCAGGTTCATCGGCTTCGGGATCACCGGGGCAGCTAAATAGTAGATTACCCTGCTGATCGAAATGCAAATCATTTGGCCAATGCAATGGATCAACGCCAATTCGGTCGATTACGGTCTCTACTGCTTTTGTCTCAATCGCCATGCGTCGGATGGCCTGCTGTCCCGAATCGCAAAACCAGATGTAGTTGCCACGTGCGACTGCTCCACTTGGCTTCCCTCCCGTTTTGATTCGTCTCGTTGCGCCATCTGAACTCCAGCAAAGTAAACCTTCGCCCTCTTGCTCTGTACACCAAAGGTGTCCGGTATGGTCAAACATCGGGCCTTCGGGAAATCGTAATCCTGATGCCAGTACACGTATCGTATTCATACGCTTCCTATCATTATGTAATTAAGGTAATTAGACCTGGCAGTTAACAAATTGATTATTTGCTGTAGACACCAAGCCGTTTAGATAAGAAGTAAGAATCTCCTGCCTTTGTTTAAGAAATCAGATGCGACTTAGACCTATTCCGTAATGGATCTACGACCTTTCTTTAGCTTATAATGGATTTAGACAATTTAAAAATACTTAAGTTATATAATACTTGATTCACCATATCAAGCATTATCCCAACACCATAGATTGATGCTTCCACCCAAAAAATTACGGTCGAAAAAGAGTAAGCCTTGGTTGACTGAATGAACTGGTTCCTCGACAATGCATTACCAATCTGGCAGCAGATTACTTAAAACTCATAGAACAGAAAAGGCATCGCTCTACAGCGATGCCTTTTCTGTTCTATGTTTATGCTAGGCGCTTAGAAGAAAGATAACCGAATGACTAAAGGGCTACCATAAATGTACTGCGATAGCCCTGTGTTTGCATCATAGTTCAGATTGTAAAGCGCGGTCAGGTTAACTCCGAATCGACGAGAGATCGGCTGCGAATACGTAAGGCCAATCAAAGGTGCCGTTACTTGCCCGCTATAACTCCCAGCGACTCCGTCAACCTTTTGCTGAACGGTACTATTTTCTATTTCACCGTGTAAATAAAGGTTAGGCAAAATAGACGGAATGAATTCATACATCAGGAAACCTCTTCCTCCGTATTGGTTGTAAGTCTGTCCACCAACGTTATTGAATCCGTTAAAATAAGGCTTATAGCGCGTGTAATTGTAAGTTCCCCCGATTCCGACGATCAGATGTTCGGTGGCCTGATAAGCAATAACGGGCGAAACGCCAATGCTGAACGGATTACCAAAGCGGAAACCGTTGATGCCACCCCCAAAGCGCAACCGCTGCGCAAAAGGAAGAGGCTGGCCGTCCACCGTCTGTGTTTTTAGTGGGTCTTTACCCTGATCCCGACGATCTTCCGGATCTTCGGTGAGTTGTGCAAATGCAACGCTGCTGCTCAATAAAGCTATAACAAACAGTACTCTTTGAATATGATTCATGATGGATTGTGGTAAAAGAAAGCTGGCTGGTAAACGATAAAACGTGCTTATTTTATTTATCAGCGTCTTGTCACCCAGCTTCCCGAATGTAACGAAATCAAAACGTAAATTCTTTTATGTCAGGGTCGTTTAACAAATGTTTAATGCATTTTTCGTGATTAGTAGCCCGGCCTCGCACTCGCCAGCGGCCTGTAATCTTAGTCCCGATGCGTTGCCGTTGTCCTCGTGTTGGTACCAGATTGTATTGCTTAAAAAAAGCCTCGTAATCTTCCAGCGTCCGGTTTGGAAACTCCGCCACAAGGCGGTACTCACGCGTTTGATTTATTTTCTGAATTTGGTCCGTCAGATTGCCCAGAAAAAGTAAGGAACTTAGCACAAGCACAAATCCAATGAGGGCAATATCATAATTCCCGCTGCCGACACTCATTCCCAAACCCGCTACCGACCATACCGTCGCGGCTGTGGTTAGCCCCTTTACCCGATTATCTTCCCGAAAAATAATACCCGCTCCGAGGAAGCCTATTCCGTTAACAATGTTAGCGGCAACCCGATCATTGGAGCCATTGCCAAGACGCCCTGACACGAGGGTAAACAAGGCCGAACCCACACAGATCATAATCATGGTTCGAAAACCAGCTGATTTGCCGTGATACTCGCGCTCCGCACCAATCGCACCGCCCATAAGCAGCGGAACGACCAATCGGATAATATCTTCACTGGCAAAATCCATTGTTCTCGATACCCATTACGACACGAATGGACGCGCTGTTGCAGCTACGCCTAAATGTTTATTCTTCACCGTCTCAAGCCGCTAAGAATATTCGCCAAGAGAAACCATATCGACGAATAAACCGTTAAAATTTAGATAGAGTTTACCCTACAGACTTAGAATGACTCAAAGCACGAAAACCGAATCAGCACAGTCGGTTGACTACCTCGACCCCAAACAGTTTATTATCATTAAAGGGGCGAAAGTACATAATCTGAAAGGAATTGACGTTGCTATTCCCCGCAATAAATTAGTTGTTTTGACTGGGCTGTCGGGCTCAGGAAAATCATCGTTGGCATTTGATACACTGTTTGCCGAAGGGCAACGCATGTACGTCGAAAGCCTGAGCAGCTACGCCCGGCAATTTCTGGGCCGGATGGAAAAGCCCGAAGTCGAATACATCAAGGGTGTTTCACCGGCGATTGCCATCGAACAGAAAGTATCGACCCGAAACCCCCGCTCAACCGTTGGAACGTCTACCGAAATTTATGATTATCTCAAGCTGCTCTTTGCGCGGGCGGGCGTTACGTACTCGCCGGTTTCGGGCCATGAGGTGCGTAAAGACACGGTTACGGACGTTGTTAATTTTATTCACAGTTTTGCAGCTGGGCAACGGGTTATGATTCTGGCCCCGCTCCGCATCCGCGACGACAGAACGTTAGCCAACGAGCTGCCTATTCTGCTTCAAAAAGGCTACACCCGGATTGTGGCTGATGGTGGCCCCGCTGGTCAGCAGGTTCTTCAGATTGAGGACGTTTTGGGCGAAGGCAAAGAAGACGCGGTTGACCTCGCCTACTCATCACTCGAAATACTTATCGACCGTGGTACTGTTATCTTCGACGACAACGGGAACCCGGACGAAGACAATCAATACCGTTTTTCGGATTCGGTTCAGACAGCCTTTAACGAAGGAGAAGGCACCTGCCGGGTAGCGGTCGTAGGAAGATCTGGCGCAACTGAAGAATCGCGGGTTTTCTCCGATAAGTTCGAACTGGACGGGATTGTCTTTGAGGAGCCGAGCGTCAACCTGTTCACATTTAATAATCCGTACGGTGCCTGCCGCCGGTGCGATGGCTTCGGTAAGGTACTGGGTATCGACCCGGATCTGGTTATTCCTGATAAGAATCTTTCGGTTTTTGAGGGGGCGATTGCACCCTGGCGTAGCGAGAAAATGAATGCGGAGTTTTTGAAGCCTTTGCTTAAAAACGGCATCCGCTTCGATTTTCCCATCCACCGACCTTATAAAGACCTCTCCCCCGCTGAACAGGAACTTCTCTGGACGGGCAACAAGTACTTCGATGGGTTGAACGCTTTTTTCAGCTACGTGGAAAGCCAGACGTTCAAGGTGCAATACCGGGTCATGCTGTCGCGTTACCGGGGTAAAACGACCTGTCCAGAATGCCGAGGTTCGCGCTTACGCAAGGACGCGGGTTACGTAAAGATTGCCGGTAAGTCAATTACGGACCTGGTCCTAATGCCCCTTACCGAAGCAACCACGTTCTTCCGTACGATTGATTTACCTTCGCACCAGCAGCAGGTTGCTAGCCGTATCCTGACCGAAATTCGTAATCGCCTGGATTACATGGAGCGGGTCGGCCTGGGGTATTTGACTCTTAACCGATTGACGAATACGTTGTCTGGCGGTGAATACCAGCGTATTAAGCTGGCAACTTCACTCGGTTCAGCACTGGTTGGCTCGATGTATATCTTGGACGAACCCAGCATTGGCCTACACCCACGTGATACAAAACGCCTGGTTAGTGTGCTCGAATCGTTACGCGACATGGGCAATACAGTTATTGTCGTTGAGCACGAGGAAGAAGTAATGCGGGCCGCCGATCAGTTAGTCGATATTGGCCCTGATGCGGGTTCGCTGGGCGGTCATCTGGTCTTCCAGGGTACATGGGAGGAGATTGAGCAGAGCATGACCCAGGGAACAGAGCAACGTCAAGAAGCCGAGGAAGGTGCAATGCAATCGCACACGCTCGACTTCCTGACGGGCCGCGAAACGGTTGAAGTGCCTGCCTTCCGACGCAAATCGACAAATTTTATCGAGTTGAAAGGGGCACGCGAAAACAACCTCAAAGATGTAGACGTGCGTTTTCCGCTCAATACCTTGACAGTCGTAACGGGTGTGTCGGGTTCTGGCAAGAGTACGCTGATTCGCAAGGTGCTCTATCCGGCTTTGATGCGGGAGAAAGGCGAAACTGCCGAAGAAGCGGGCAAATATGACAGCCTTGGCGGCTCACTGAACCGGGTTTCGGCGATTGAAATGATCGACCAGAATCCAATCGGTAAATCAAGCCGGTCGAATCCGGTTACGTACATCAAAGCCTACGACTATCTGCGTCAGGTCATGGCCGATCAGCCGGTGTCCAAATCACGCGGCTATAAGCCAAGTCAATTTTCTTTCAACGTTGACGGTGGCCGCTGCGAAGTGTGCCAGGGCGAAGGCGAGGTGAAGATCGAGATGCAGTTCATGGCCGACATTTACCTCAAATGTGAAGGCTGTGATGGCAAGCGGTTCAAGCAGGAAGTATTGGAAGTGACGTTGCACGACAAAAACATCTCGGACATTCTGGATATGACCGTTGATGAAGCCATCGACTTTTTTAAGAAAGTTGATACCAAAATGGCGGACAAACTGCGGCCTTTGCAGGAGGTTGGCTTAGGGTATATCGGGCTTGGACAATCGGCGAATACGCTTTCGGGTGGTGAAGCACAGCGCGTCAAGCTGGCATCGTTCCTCGGCAAAGGCAATCCAAACAAAGGGGGCACGCTATTCATCTTCGATGAACCAACGACCGGATTGCATTTCCACGATATTCGAAAACTACTGTCGGCTATCAACGCCCTCGTTGATCAGGGTGACTCAGTGATTATTATCGAGCATAACATGGAGGTGATCAAGAGCGCCGACCATATCATCGACATCGGTCCCGAAGGCGGTGAAACGGGTGGCTACATCACATTTACGGGTACACCCGAAGAAATGGTAAAGTTACCGGAGGGCAATTACACCGCCGATTACCTGCGGGAAAAGCTGTAGAGCAAAGAGGGGGCAGGTTTTGAGAACCTGCCCCCTCTTTGCTCTACGTGGTGTCGGTTTCTCAAAACCGACACCACCACCATAGAAACATATCGAATTAGGGTAAAGCCAACGTTCCGGACAATATTCGTTTGAGAACCGCACGGGCGGCCCCGCTTACCCAGCTTTATGTCAAAGTTTCACTTGGCCTTCACTTCATAACCCGCTTTGCGCAACAAGGCAATCAAGCCTTCCGGACCAGGCAAATGAAGCGCACCAACCGCTACAAACGTGGGTCGAACAGCCATGATCGTCGGTAATTTCCCCATCCAGGTTTGGTTTCGCTCTTTGACGAGATATGACAGATCACCGTATTTTTCTTCGTGTTGCTGCCCCAGTTTCCACATCCCTTCCAGGTCACCCGCTAAGTAGAGGTCGGTGAGGTGCTGGCTCTGACCTTTTGTGTGTTTTTTCTCCTCCACCAGTTTAACCAGATCCGCAGCTTGTTTTTCCACCGGATCGTGGTCGAACAAAAAAGCCATTTGCTGCTCCATCGTTTCGAGCGGAGTAACGGCTTTTCCTTTCTTTTTCGCTTCAACCGCAAAGTATAAATCAAGCGGCTGTCCGGTAAACTTACGGAGCGTATCAACCTCTTTTTCGGCATAGCCAAGGCTTAATGTCGTTGCCGTCATAATCGGCTTCATCATGTTGAACATAGCCAGGTCATAGCCTGTCACCTGCTTGAACTCCGTAGCAACTAACTGGTAATCCGGTTCAGACAGTAGTTTCTTCAAGCTATTGCCTGGCATCAGGGCGCGCATCGCCATGTTGAGCATGGCCGATGAATCGACCGTTGTTTCGACGACGACTCCCTGGGCCGCATCGAAAGCCGTTCGGACCGTAGGGGCTTTGTCGAGATAACTGTCTTTAAGAATGTGGTAGGTTCCGAACAGGTACGAAGGCTGCTTGAGCCCATTGCCGGAGACTTCCCACAGCAAGGATTGAGCTAGGCCCGTTTGGGGAAGCGCCAGTAGAACAAAAAAGAGAATGCGTAACGAAGTCATCACTATATGTACGAAAAAGCGGATACTAATAACACACAATTTAGCCCACACCCAGGCAGTTTTACTGTTTAAGTACAATAAACCACGCCATTCACAATCGAAATTCGCTGTTTCATCTAATTTTTCGTAAAGACAGCCAATCGCTTGTCTACTTTTACGACTCTATAGGCAAAAGCAGTTTGAACAAAACCTCTAGCTTGTAATTTACAAACAACCGAATGAAAAACAAGGTACTTATCCGGCTCTTATGCCTGTTTCTTATACCGATCAGTACGGTACGGGCACAGACCGATCAGAACACAATGGGTGTTGGGAAAGCCGCACCTGCCCAATTGACAGTAAGCGGCTATATTAAAGACGCGTCGAACGGTGAAGGTTTGATTGGCGTATCCGTTTACGTAAAAGAAACGGGTACCGGAGCCGTAACCAACAACTACGGGTTCTACGCCGTAACCGTTCCTCCCGGCAACTACAACTTGATTATCTCTTACGTAGGCTACGAGAAACAAAATAAATCGGTAACACTAACCGACCGCAACCTTCGGCTTGATCTTGAACTAAGCGAAGAAGGCAAGCAACTACAGGAAGTTGTTGTTTCGACCAAACGTGAAGACGATAACGTAAAGAGTATCGCCATGAGCGTTAATCAGATTGAGGTCAAAACACTGAAGCGGATTCCGGCGCTGCTCGGCGAAGTTGACGTTGTGCGCAGCATTCAGCTTTTACCGGGTGTTTCAACGGTGGGCGAAGGCGCTACAGGTTTCAATGTACGCGGGGGTAGTATCGATCAGAACCTGGTACTTTTAGACGAAGCGCCCGTCTACAACTCGTCTCACTTATTTGGTTTCTTTTCCGTTTTCAATCCCGACGCCGTTAAAGACGTAAAGCTAATTAAGGGCGGAATTCCGGCCAACTACGGCGGTCGGATCGCGTCAATTCTCGACGTACGACTGAAAGAAGGCAACGCCAAAAAGCCAGAACTAAACGGCGGTATCGGCCTTATTTTTAGCCGGTTGTCATACGAACGACCGCTTTTCAAAGGCAAAGGTTCGTTTATCGTAGCGGGTCGGCGCTCCTACGCGGATATTCTGGCGCAGCCATTCCTCAACAGTGATCTCCGTGGTGCTAAATTTTACTTCTACGACCTGACCGCCAAAGGCAACTACCGCATCAACGACAAGAACATTGTGTATTTGTCGGGTTACTTGGGGCGTGATGTGTTTGGCTCTGATTTCGGCTTCAACTGGGGTAGCACTACCCTTTCAGCCCGTTGGAACCACGTGTTCAGCGACCGCTTGTTTCTGAATACTACGGCCTACTACAGCAACTACGATTATTCGCTCGACTCCGACCTGAAGCGTAAGCGGCAAAACGACTTTTTCCGCACTGGCTCGCGCATCGTCGATTATAGTATCAAACCCGATTTCTCATTGTTTCTCGGTAAAAGCACAATCACGTTTGGCGGCCAGTCTATTTTGCACGACTTTCAACCCGGAACGGCTACAGCCGCCAGTTCTGGCTCCATTCGCACGTTTGGGCTGGAAAGCAAATACGGCTTAGAAAACGCGCTGTACATTGGCAACGAGCAGCAGCTTACGGGCAAATTACAGCTTCAGTACGGACTTCGTTACTCGTTGTTCAACTACATCGGACCAGGTCAGGCGTACATTTTTCAGACGGATGTGCCCGTCGGCCAACGACGGAACGTGCTGACAACGCTTGATTACCGGGGCGGCAAAACGATTCAGACCTACGGCAACTGGGAACCGCGTTTTGCGGCTAAGTATGAACTAGGAGACAATAGCTCGGTCAAGCTGAGTTACAACCGACTGGCGCAGTATATTCACCTGATTTCAAACACCACGGCTTCAACACCGCTGGACATCTGGACACCCTCCACAAATAATATCCGTCCGCAGATTGCCGACCAGATAGCGGGTGGTTACTTTAAAAACTTTGGCCGGTCGGGTCAGGAGTTTGAAGCCTCCGTTGAAGTGTATTACAAATGGCTGCAAAATCAAATCGATTACATCGACGGCGCTAACCTGATCTTAAACAAATACCTGGAAGGCGAACTATTGAGTGGTCGGGGTCGGGCTTATGGAGCAGAATTTTACGTGAAGCGCAACACGGGCGTAGTAAACGGCTGGATTAGCTACACCCTGGCTAAAACGGAACGGCAGGTCGCCGGCATCAACAACGGTGACTGGTACGCGACGCGCTTCGACAAACGGCATACTCTGACATCGGTGCTGCTCTTCGATCCGCCACGGGCAAAACGCTGGAATTTTTCGGCGACGTTTACCTTAGCCAGCGGTACCCCCGCCACATTCCCAACCAACCGATTTGAATTTCAGGGCTACGTAGGGCAAGTCATAAACGGACGCAACAACTACCGGATTCCGGCGTACCACCGGCTCGACCTGGCGGCCACGTTACAAGGCCGGAAACGTCCCGGCAAGCGGAAAGAAGACAACTGGGTTTTCTCCGTCTATAACGTCTACGCCCGTAAGAATCCGTTCTCGGTCTTTTTCCAGCCAAACGAAGACAATCCCCGCGTAACGGAAGCGATCAAGTACTCAGTTTTCGCAACGCTTATTCCGTCGGTGACCTACAACTTCAAATTCTAACGAATTCACGAGGCTGTTGTACATCGCGCCCGTTTGAACACACCTCATTAGCCATTTTAGTCCATGAAACGACTTTCGTTTTTATATCCATTGGTCCTTTGCCTGCTGGTTCTGGGTAGCTTGTCAGGATGCGAGACTGTCATTGATGCCAAGTTAGATACTGGTCCAACGCAACTGTCGGTCGATGCTATTCTTACTGACCAGCCGGGTCCGCAAACGATCCATCTGACCCAAACAGCCCCTTATTTTAACAGCGGTACACCCTCAGCCGCGCTAAGCGCAACCGTAATCGTAACGGATAATGTCGGTAAGTCCTATGCTTTTACGGACGAAAACAACGACGGTTATTACGTCTGGCAACCCGCTTCTACGACGGATACCCTCGGACACGTTGGCCGCACTTATCAGCTTACAATTAATCTGGGTGGAGAAACCTACCGGGCGAGTTCTGCTATCAATCGGGTTCCCATCGTTGACTCGCTGGTATTTGCAAAAACCAAAATCAATCCGCTTTCCAAGGTAGAAGGCTACCGGGCCGAATTTTACACCCGCGACCTTCCCGGCGCCGTTGACTACTACCGGATTCGCTATTACCGGAATGGTACATTGCAGGCCAGAGCCCGTGATATTATTATTGTTCAGGACGCGGCTTTTCGAGGAAGCGCCGACACCGACGGTTTATTATTTATCCAGCCCATTCGCCGGTCGGTTAATCCCGATAGCCTGTATGCGCTCAACGAGGAAGTCAAGGTAGAAGTACAGTCGTTATCACTGGAAGCCTATAATTTCTGGGATGCGCTTCGAACACAAATTACAAACGGAGGACTGTTTGCAACACCACCCGCTAACGTTCCAACGAACATTACCAATACCAATCCGAGTGGACGGAAACCGGTCGGTTTCTTTATTACGTCAGCCGTTCGCAGCCGGACGGCTCGTATCGTCAACGAGAATATACGACCAGACGATAATCGTTAAAGAGGCTCTGTATATGATGAACCCCTGTGGTTCAGGTACGAATACCTAACACCACAGGGGTTCATCACATACAGGTAATTATTCTTTTTGAATCAGCGGTTCGTCTGACGGGTCTTCAGGAACGGATATATTTTTGCCCTTCTTCCGGCGGAGTCGGGCTAGAACGGGTGTAAATGTTTCCCGCTCAACGACCAGAATAGCTGCGAAAAACAAGCCAAACAGCGCCAGATGGTAGGGCACAGAAAGCCATAAGTCCGAAATCTTAACGTACTGGGACGCGTAAATCAGCAGCCCTCCTGCCAGCACGTAACCCACCGCCGACTGCACATGATAAGGTACGGGATAATACTTTTCGCCCAGTACGTAGCAAATCACCATCATCGCAAAGCTGGAAATAAGAAAGGCCAAGGCGCAACCCATGTAGCCCATTATAGGTATCAAAATGATGTTGCCAGCGATGGTGATCCCCGCCCCAATAACAGTAATCAATGTTCCAAACTTGGTTTTATCGCTAAGCTTGAACCAGAACGATATATTGTAGTAAACACCCAGAAAAAGGTTAGCCAGCAGCAGGAATGGCACAATCGACAGACCGGAGCGGTATTTTTCCGAAACCATAAAGCCCACAATGTCCAGGTTCAGACTCACCCCCACCCAGATCAGCACGCAGACAATCACGAACCACTTGGTAACGTCGGCCAACAGCTTCGGCGAGTTTTTATCTTCGGCTCGCGAGAAAAAGAACGGATCGGCGGCAAACTTAAACGACTGAATAACCAGCGCCATAAATACCGACAGTTTCAGGCAGTTTCCGTAGATACCCAGCGCGTCCTTGCTCGTCTTGCCCGGATAAAAGCCTTCGGGAAGCAGATGTTGCAAAAACAGCCGGTCGGTCATGGAATTTACTAGCCCAGCCAGACTGGTCAACATTAGCGGAGCAGCGTACGCTAGCATAACCGCAGCTTCTTCTTTTTTCAGTCGGAAGTGGAACCCCGCAAAGGCATCACGCAATAGCACGAAATACGTGGCGTTTCCCAGCAGGTTAGCGAGCAGAATATAACCGGGTCCAATGCTCGGGTAATAGATCAGGTCGATAGCGGGTTTGAGGAATGTCAGGTACTTTTCGTTATAAATATCTCGGCAAATAACCAGGAAGAAGACGTTCAGTGCAACAACGATAAAGATGTTGATGATCTTGGCCTGAACGAACCGACGCGCCCGATTCTCGACCCGCAGCCGCGCAAACGGAATCGCCATAATGGCATCAATAGCAACGATAAACGCGACCCAGATCACGGACAGCTGCTGACCCGGATAATCCAGCCAAACCACAATCTGCGGAGTCAGCAGAATAATTAGTGTGGTGAATAGTGCACTAATGACCAGCACGATACTAAGTGTCTCGTTGAAAACTTTCATCCGGTCGTCAGGATTACCCGACTTGTTGGAGCGGGCGGCAAATCGAAAAAAAGCGGTCTCCAGACCGAACGTGTAGACAACCAGCAAAATACCAACCCAGCTGTACAGCTCCACATTGGAGGCCATCTCACCGGGCTGCGTAAAAACATAGGTTTGTAACGGCACCAGCGCAAAATTGAGCATCCGTCCCAGAATGGTACTAACCCCGTACAGCGCCGTATCGCTGGCTAATTTTTTGAATGTACTCATTGATAGTGCCCAGCGGCAAGTTCAGGCTTTCGTGCTTGGGCAGACAAAGTTAAGACGTTTGGTTATCTTTGTGCTTCAGGCCGCACCACGAATACCGGGCCACAAACGTCCGGGGTTGGCTTCGTTGTTGATTGGCCTGTGTTGATCACTAAATTTCAGAAGCAGCACTAGCGCTGTTTCACCCGACAGCATGTCTCTTAAAATCTCCTCTGCACTGATCTCCGTTTATTACAAAGATGGTCTCGAACCACTCGTACGGCTTCTGCACGAACACAACGTGCGGCTGTACTCAACCGGAGGCACTCAGGCATTCATCGAACAACTCGGTATTCCTGTTACCGCCGTTGAAGATCTAACCGGATACCCGTCTATTTTCGGCGGTCGCGTTAAAACGCTTCACCCAGCCGTTATGGGGGGGATTCTTTACCGTCGGGAATTGCCCGAAGATCTTGCCCAGGCGGAGCGGCACCGGATTCCGCCCATCGACCTGGCCGTTGTAGACCTGTATCCATTCGAAGAAACGGTAGCATCGGGCGCGTCGGATGAGGACATTATTGAAAAAATAGACATCGGTGGTATTTCGCTGATCCGGGCGGCTGCCAAAAATCATAACGACGTGCTGATCGTCTCGTCGCGAAATCAGTACGCCAACGTGGTTCAACTGCTGACGGAGAAAAACGGCGCAACGGACCTGAGCGATCGTCGTTTCTACGCCAAAGAAGCGTTTGCTGTAACGTCGCACTACGACACTGCTATTCAGGCTTACTTCGCCAAAGACGATCAGGAATCAACGCAAAAAGCTCCGTCGGCCGCCGACATCAACGACTTCAAAAACCTACCGGCCAACCACCTGCGTTACGGCGAGAACCCGCACCAGCAGGCGACGTTCTACGGTGATCTGGACGCGATGTTCGACAAGCTGCACGGCAAAGAGCTTTCGTACAACAACCTCGTGGACGTAGATGCCTGCGTCGGACTGATTGACGAGTTTGCAGCATCGGAAGGCAGTACGTTCGCGATTATCAAACACACCAACGCCTGTGGTATTGCTACTGCGGCAACGGCTCAGGACGCTTACCTCAGAGCGCTCTCCTGCGATCCGGTATCGGCGTTTGGCGGTGTAATCATCACCAACACGACGGTCGACCGGGCAACGGCGGAAGAGCTGAACAAACTGTTCATGGAAATTCTGATCGCGCCCGACTTCGCGCCCGAAGCGTTAGAGCTGCTGAAATCGAAAAAGAACCGGATTCTCCTGAAACGCAAGTCGGTTGCCCTGCCAACGGTCATGTTCAAAACGATCCTGAATGGTGTTCTGGAACAGGACAAAGACAATCAGACCGAAACGGCCGACGACTTTAAGGTAGTTAGCCAAAAAGCACCGACGGCGGACGAACTGCAAGCGCTTGAGTTTGCCCTGAAAGTGTGCAAGCATACGAAGTCGAACACAATTGTACTGTCGAATAAAAACCAGTTGCTGGCTAGTGGCGTCGGTCAAACCTCGCGCGTAGACGCGCTGCGGCAGGCTATTGAAAAGGCGAGTTCGTTTGGGTTCGATCTGCACGGCGCGGTGATGGCTTCCGATGCGTTCTTCCCCTTCCCCGACTGCGTTGAAATTGCCGGTCAGGCGGGGATCACGGCGGTGGTTCAGCCGGGTGGTTCGGTTCGCGACCAAGACTCGATTGATTACTGCAACGCGCACGGTCTGGCGATGGTTACAACCGGCGTCAGACACTTCAAACACTAATTTTAAAGTAGGAATCCGTATGATTTGCGTGCCTGGCTGATGGAAATGGTATAAATCAGCGTTGCGCACGCAAATCATACGAATCCGTTCGCCAGTGCGGTTCAACCACCTATGCGGCTTCTGTATACGATTTGGTGCGCTGTTTATTTCGTAGCGTTGTATCTGATCTTGTTTCCGATCCAGTTTGTGTTTTTACAGCGCGATCAATGGAAACCCCTGGCGCATACGATTAATTACATCTGGGGTATTCTGTTTTTTGCTGGCATCGGCATCTCGATTCACGTCGAACGGCGGTTTAAACCGGACCCCAGGCAAGTGTACGTGTTTTGCGCCAACCACTTCTCGTACCTCGATATAGCCGCAATGGGTGTGATTGTCAAAAACTATTACGCCTTCATCGGAAAAAGCGAAGTCAAACATGTTCCGTTGTTAGGATACATGTTCGCTAAACTGCACGTTCAGGTAGATCGCGAACAGGCCAAAAGCCGGGCTTATTCACTAGCGAAATCAATCCGAACACTAGCATCGGGCCGAAGCATCATGATTTTTCCCGAAGGAGGCATCCGGGCAAAAGAGCCGCCTAAAATGCACCACCCGTTTAAAGATGGCGCATTTATTATGGCGATTCAGCAGCAGGTCCCGGTAGTACCCATCACCTTGCTGACGAATTACAAAATCCTGCCTGACACCGAAAAAGTCAGAATGCACCGGTTTCCGCTTCGGGCCGTAATCCATCCACCTATCTCGACGACAGGTTTGACCCAGGAAAATGTGGCCTGGCTGCGCGAAGAGACATATCGGATTATTGATGCGGAACTTAGTCAGTCAGCAGACACCAGCGCGGCCGGTCAATCATCGACCCAATTATCAGATCGTTAAGAGATAAACTGAAATCCAGACGGGATTTCCAGCAACAGAAACCATGAAAGTAGATCAGGAAACCTTACACAAAATTGCGCACCTGGCCCGGCTGGACGTTCGGCCCGAAGAAGAAGCTGAGCTGTTGAAAAGCCTCAACGGCGTACTGACCTGGATGGAGCAGCTCAACGAAGTAGACACCACGGGCGTCGAACCACTGACGCATATTTCGCCCGAAGTCAACGTACTGCGCGACGACGTTGTTGGCGAGCACCTTCCCCGTGAGAAAGCACTCGCCAACGCTCCGCAACACGACGAGCAATTCTTCGAGGTTCCTAAAGTACTGGAATAACGGCGTCAATTTTACGCTTGTGTGCGAATCGGCGCGGTCGTCTTTTTAGCGCGATCCTGACGTAGCCAGTAACTCCCGAATGGGTTCGGCTACTTTTTCGGCGTGGAAAACGAGGCTGAAATGATCACCGGGTACTTCGACGAACGGTTCGCTGGGGCGCGCTACGATACTATCCCGGCGGGCGTGAATGCGCAAATCCGGCGAAACCGTTAAGGAAGGCACCTGCGCAAATAGCGTTTGAAGCTGCTGGTAAAGATACCGTCGGCTCATGGTTTTCATGCCGTCCGTAAGGGTGCAGTACAAGTCGTAGGATTCAGGAAACGGGTACTGTTTGCGAAAATAATTCAGGAGCAAGCGGCTTTGCGTAATCCCTGAATAAAGTAATCCCTTTAGCAAAAGCAAGTTGTGCAGCGGCAGCCGTATTCTTCGTTGGTCGGTAAACGAACCTATTTGTATTGCTTTCGCCTTCGCTAGCTGTTTGATGTGGATCGCTACCCAGCCTCCCATCGAGTGGCCAATAACTACATCATCCGCCGTAATCTGGTAGTAATCCGTCAGGTATTGGGCGAGCAACCGGACATTGACAGGCCCGCGAGGTGCCCAACGCTCGAATTCATCGGCCAGATTAATCCGGACAAAATTAGCAGCAGGTAATAACGGAATGAGTTTGTCGAAAATAGTGGGGTCTTCGACATACCCATGAATAAGAAAGATACGCACCATAATTCAAGTAATTCTCGACCAGTAAAGTCCAGATACTAGCTAATTGGTTCACGCAAGCACAGGCGTAACCACTTTACCCGCCACATCGGTCAACCGAAATGGCCGCCCCTGAAACTGATACGTCAGCTTGGTGTGGTCAAAGCCAAGCGTGTGTAGAATGGTCGCCTGAAGATCGTGAATATGAACTTTATCTTTCACGCCGTAGTAGCCGATATCGTCGGTTTCGCCGTACGAAAAACCACGTTTTATTCCACCGCCCGCCATCCAGACGGTGAATGCATCCAGGTGATGATCGCGGCCCATGAAAGGTAAGACCTGTCCGTCACGGTTTTCCTGCATGGGCGTTCGACCAAATTCGCCACCCCAAACCACCAGCGTATCATCCAGCAAACCCCGTTGTTTCAAGTCGTTCAACAGTGCAGCAACGGCCTGATCTGACTCTTTGCATTTATCTCGTAATCCAATTTCAATTGCACCGTCGGCACTCGTTCCGTGGGTATCCCAGCCCCAGTCAAACAGCTGAATAAATCGAACGCCCCGCTCAGCCAGCCGCCGGGCCAGCAGACAATTTCGGGCAAACGACCCTTTATTCGGATCAACACCGTAGCTGTCGAGAATATACTGCGGCTCGCTTTTGATGTCCATCGCGTCGGGAACAGACATCTGCATTCGAAATGCCAGTTCGTACTGAGAAATGCGGGTTAGTATTTCCGGGTCTTTAACGTCATCGTACTGCTGCTGATTGATCTGGCTGATCGCGTCAATCGTTTGCTTCCGGATGTTCCGATCCATGCCCGCCGGGTTAGACGCGTACAGCACCGGATCACCGTCGGTACGGCATTGAACACCCTGATAAACGGTCGGGAGAAAACCGCTTCCCCAAATCGACTTCCCCGCATCCGGTTGCTTGCCCCCCGACGCCAAGACGATATAACCAGGCAGATTGTCGTTTTCCGTACCTAATCCATACGTTACCCAGGAGCCGATGCTGGGTCGGCCCAGGCGCGCGCTACCGGTGTGCATAAGCAACTGAGCGGGCGCGTGGTTGAACTGATCGGTATGCATAGCCTTCAGGAAGGCAACATCGTCAACAACCTTTTGAAAGTGGGGCAGGTAATCAGACACCCACGCGCCCGACTGACCGTATTGGGCAAACTTTCCCTGTGGGCCCAGCATTTTGGGAACACCCCGGATAAAGGCAAACTTCTTACCTTCCAGCAACTCCTGCGGACAATCTTTACCGTTGTATTTGACTAATTCTGGTTTGTAATCGAACAGTTCCAGCTGGCTTGGCGAACCAGCCATGTGAATATAAATTACCCGTTTGGCACTCGGCAGACGGTGGGACGGATGAGGAGCAGTAGGTTCATCCGCTAACAAAGCCGTTCCGGTCGTACGTTTTGTTGGGTTGTCGGAACGAAAAAAACCACAACCACCCAACAGCGAGCCAAGAGCCATTGCGCCCAGCCCGGTCGAGCAGGTGTGCAGAAAATGTCGCCGGGTCTCCCGTTCGGCTGCTGTCTGCTGAAGTTCGTTGCGGAGCTTATCCATAGCGTATTTTGTTCTCCTACTCTTTCGTAATTACTTCGTCCAGATTCAATAGCGTATTGGCCGTTACGGTTAGCGCTGCCAGTTGCGGAGTAGCATCCTGTCTAGCCATCAACTTGCGGGCTTCGTCGGGATTTTGCCGGTAATGCTGTTCGGTACTTCGGTAAAGCTGCGTCAACACCGCCAGTTTTTTAGGCGTCAGCGTATGCACTGTTACCCGCCGAAAGCCGGCCTGTATCTGTGCTTCGGGTAGACGACCCTTCCGCTGCATGTATTCGGCCAGCTTTTGAGCAGCTTCTATATACACGGGATCATTGAGCGTGACGAGAGCCTGTAATGGCGTATTGGTTCGGAGTCGGCGTAACTGGCAAAATTCACGGCTGGGACTGTCAAACGTTATCATCGATGGATAAGGAGCAGTCCGTTTCCAGTAGGTGTATAAAGCCCTGCGGTGCAAATCGTCGCCGGTGCTTTGCTTCCATGATTCGCCGTCGTACGGTGATTGCCAGATACCGTCAGGTTGAACCGGCATAACACTCGGCCCATACATTTTAGCACTCAGCAAGCCGCTAACCGACAGCGCCTGATCGTGTACAGCCTCCGCCGACAGCCGAACGCGAGGCCCGCGAGCCAGTAGTTTGTTGAACGGATCATTAGCAAGTAGCTCCGCCGAGACCCCGGATCGTTGCTGATACGTAGCTGACATGACCATTTTTCGCAGCAGCTTTTTCACGCTCCACCTGTCGGTTTCCATAAATTCGGTAGCCAGGTAATCCAGCAGTTCGCGGTGGGTTGGCGGAATGCCCTGCGTGCCCATATCTTCTACCGTTTCAACAATTCCTGTTCCAAAAAGCTGCTCCCAGAACCGGTTGACCGCTACCCGCGCTGTCAGCGGATGCTGCCGATTAACCATCCACTGCGCCAATCCCAAGCGGTTTTTCGGTAAGGTTGACTCCATAGCGGGGAAAGCCTTCGGCACGTCGGGCGTTACACGTTTTCCTTTTACCAGCCAGTTACCGCGTTCAAAAAGGTGCGTTTCCCGCGCCAGATCACTCGAACCGTCGAGCATAATAGGTGTTTGCTCGGGACTGGCGTTCAAAAGCTCGAGCAGCAGTTTATCCTGATCTCCAATGGCACGTAGCGGCTGACCGGGAAGCGAGGGCTGCAAGGAAACCCACTTTATCTGTACCCATTCTTTGGGCGCTTTCGGGCTACTGAGCGCCATGAAAAGATGGTGTTTTCCCCGAACAACTGGTAAGGGTATCAGTTGAACGGTATCGTTGCCGGCACTACCCGTTTTCGGTACGGGAGCGGTGGCCAGCACCGTTCCTTTCAGGCTATCACTATAAAACGTGACTGTTGCGTTCGGCGCGTTTGTCCCCCAGGCGATCAACAATCGAGGACGCCCCGTTAACGTTACGTTCTTGATCCGGGCCGAGCCTTTGTCCTGAAAACCAAAATATTTAGCGTCTAGTAGCGAAGCATTGACGAACTGATCGAAGTCATGCGAATTGATTTTCGGTTCAACCGTTCGGGCTAGTTTCGTGAAGTAATCCGCCTGGACAGTGGCCTGCCGCTGATCAGCAACGCTTCTGGCAATAAACTGTCGTAAGCTGACTAATTTAAGCGAATCCGTGGAGGAATAGAATCGCAATGTCGGGGTATCGCTGGTTACGTCTTCGTCGCGGGTGTTGTTGAAAAAAGCGAGGTACTTGTAATACTCTTCGTTAACGAACGGATCGTACGGATGACTGTGACACTGTACGCACGAAAAGGTAGTGCCCTGCCACACGTCCCAGGTCGTATTGACTCGATCAAGCACGGCTGCCGTACGAAATTCCTCGTCCTGCGTCCCCCCTTCATCGTTGTTCATCGTGTTTCGATGAAAGCCCGTCGCGATAAGCTGCGCGTCGGTCGGCATTGGAAGCAGATCGCCCGCTAGCTGCTCAATGGTAAACTGATCAAACGGTTTATCATCGTTGAACGCTTTGATGAGCCAGTCACGGTAGCGCCAGATTTTTCGCCCCGGATCACGCTCGTACCCTTTCGTATCTGCGTAACGCGCCAGATCAAGCCACATCCCTGTCCAACGTTCCCCATAAGCTGGTAAGGCTAACAACCGATCAACGACCTTCGCATACGCATCCGGTGATCGATCATTTATAAAATTCGTGACTTCTTTTTCGGTTGGCGGCAATCCGGTCAGGTCAAGTGACACGCGACGAATCAGCGTTGCACGGTCGGCTTCCGGCGATGGTTTTAACTCCTCAGACTTTAGTTTTTGAAGAACAAAATGGTCGATTTCGTTCTTGGCCCACTTTGTTTCATCGTTCTCCGTAATACCCAGGCGGCTTAGAAACGTACCGATTTTGGGAACGTCAGGCTTCTCGACGGTTTGGTACGCCCAATGATCACCCCACTCAGCGCCCTGATCAATCCATTTGCGCAGCAGTTCGATCTCATCGGGTTTTAACGCTGGATGCTCTAGCGGCATGCGCTCGTCAGGATCATCCAGCGTCAGCCGCCGGATCATTTCGCTGGCATCGGCGTCGCCGGGAATAATTCCTGGTTTGCCCGATTTAGCCGGAGCGAGCGCTTCGTGTTCAAACAACAAGGAGAAGCCAGATGCTTTTTTCACTCCGCCATGACAGGCTATGCATTGCTTATTGAGCAACGGCTTGATCTGGGTATTGTAATCCACCCGATCCTCGAAAACACCAAGAAACGACGAGAGCGTAACCATAACCGCTACTCCAACTACGCCCCAACTAATCCACGGATTCATCATCTCCGATTGATGGGCAAACGGCGGTTTCGTTTCTATGCTCTATTTGCCATGCCTCTCTAGCACAAAGACATACACGGCTAAATCCTCATCATGTTTTGTTTTTTATCTTACCCGAATATCGATCTGAGCAGTATCATCTTCGCCATTCGTTATTCCGTTATTTGGCGTTGAATCGGGATCGGGCTGGTTTGAAGCCGTAAGCTGTGCCGAACAAACGCCCGTACTCGCACCAGTAACTCTTGCTTTAAAGCGGAACGTATAACTGCTGTTCGGGGATAGGCTACTGATACCTCCGGTAAATCCACCATTGCCCGCAGCCAGATCATCCCCCGGTACAAACTCTTGACCAGTGGGCAAATAAGCCGTTACACCCAGGCCAGTCGCCGTCAAGCCCCCGGCATTCGACAAGGTTATTGTATACGTAATGATGTCGTTGACCGACGGCGCCCGGTTGCTGACCGACAGTTGCAAGCTAATATCCGCTTTGGCAGGGTCAGGAGCCGGCTGATTACTTTGAACCGCTGGTAAAGGCACCTGATTTGGATTCGGCGACGTGAACTGCGCAGAACCCGTCTGCTTTGTCCGAAAATCAATCACGGCCATATCATCTTGCCCGTCACCCGTACCCGAGTTGGGCTGGCTATCGGGATCGGGTGATGTAGCCTGCGCAATCTCGGCGGCATTTGTGTACACACCACCGGCGGTTGGTTGAGCCACAAAACTGATTAGCTGTGTTGTACCGGGATCAAGGTTCAGCGCGTTACTGGTCAGCACACTACCGTTGAGTGACAAGCCCGACGTTGAAACAACAGCTAAATTATCAGGCAGCCGGTTCCTGACGACAACATTCTCCGCCTTTCCCGGACCACTATTTTGTACGGCAAGATTAATCGTAACGGGGCTGTTTAGGTCTGTCAAGCGCTGATTAACACTCATGGCCAGGCTAACATCCGCCTGATTTGCGGTTAGACTAATCTGAAAAAAATTGGATGGAACAGCGGGCAGGAATGGCGATGTAGAAACGACCCGTACCTGAAGATGGCTTCCTAGTTGAAGGTTGTCAGGCAGTTTTACCGTGATTGGACTTGCGGCTCCGCTACCCAATACCGATACGTAGTGACCAAGGGAATCAAGCAACTGCACCTGCCATTGATTGTCCCCCCCGAATGCCCCCGTTGTAGCAAACGCCACGGATAAGTTATCTCCAGGCCGGACATAGTCGGCTATTGTTCCTGTAACAGCAAACTGGGTAGGCGTGATGGGTTGGGCGTTTTGAAAGAAATTATTATTGAGACTGTTATTCCAGTTACGCGCAAACCGAGAAAGGCCCATATCGGCTGGAATCGACGATGGATTCAGATAGTAGCGGGGATGTGGGGAAGGACGATAGCGATTGCCAAAGTGAACATCGTTCCCTCCAGATTTTCGGTTGACAATCGTATCGTTGTAAGGCCCTTGATAGACATTTAGCCCCTGCGTATCAATGACTCGCTGCTGCTCATTGATCACGGCTGGACGAAACTCAGTACCATCGAACGAAGCACGGGCTACCATCCACGGCATTGACCGCCCGCCAAAATCCTGTCTAGATTTTTGAATGATCCCGACTAGTCGATCGTAGTAATACGGAATACTTGATGTACCATCGGGAAAGCTATATTCAGCCTCACCCTGATGCCAAAGGACAGCTCGAATACCAGCAATTGAATTGTAGTAGTGGAGTACATTTTTCAGGTTTGTGTAAGGCTGCAAATTAGCCCAGTTCTCTACGCAATAGTAGCGATTACAGGTTGGAATGCCATTGGCGGTATTATACCAGTTTTCGGCGGTCGATCCATCCCAGCCCGCTACATAAAAGGCAACCGGTACATTGTAACGATTAACAATGTAGTCACCTAATTCACCCCACCCCCAGGAACTTTCGGCCATTGGGAAGACTCTTCGACCAGCTGTCAGGGGCTTGTATACAGGCACAGGCATCGGATCGCCAGATGACACCAGCGATTTTGCTCCAGGCGGATACGAATGGTTAATCGAATCAATAGCATTTACGCGGTCGGTTGCCGTACCGAGATCGTTGTCGCCAATACCCAATCCCCGCGAGTTTGACTGACCGGCGGTAACAAACACCTCGCCAATACCAACAGGCTGTACTGACGCTTGTGACGTTACCGTACCGCCAACGATGGTCCGGACATTGAGCACATACCAGCCGCCGGAACCAGTTACGTAACCCAGAAAAATATTGTTGGTTGGATTACTTTGTACAACCTGCCAGTCGGTTGCTGTTCCCTGCCCGGCGTTGGCGGGTACAAGCTGAGCCTCTACCCGATCTACGGCGCTTGGTAACCGTCCTGACAGGTAAAGCCGCCCGTTGCCGTCGGCCCCGCGCTGAACGACCAGACGCGACATTGGGTGTGTAATTTGAAGCTGAGCAACCGCAAAAAAAGGTAGTCCTATCAACAACAGGACCCATTTAGTAAATGTGGACATGAAAGTTAGTCTAAGCTACTACGAAAACTGAGGTAGCGCCAAAAGCAACCGGCTTTTCCTCGCTAACAAAAGCCTTACGGCAACAAGGTCACCGATAGACTAGTCAAAATTAGTGAAAGAATAAGTACGTTTTGAGGAATCAATCGCATTCTTACCTATAAATGAAGGTACATTTTTCTATGTATCAATCGATTCGGTAGGATCAATACGTATGCCAATGATCAAAACGGCAGGAAGCCGATTGTAAAAGCTAACTTGTAATTTCAGTTTTCTAAACCGTTCTTCGTAGTACGTTGCCTCTCATCAACGGCTCCTCATTTTATGCGTTCTCTCAACCTTGTTTATTTATCGCTTATGCTCAGTTCATCTGCGGCTCTGGCTCAATCGGAAGGCAATACCACTAGCGGGTCTTTAGCCTACCCTAAACCGAAAAAAGTTGACCAGACCGATACCTATCACGGTACGACGGTTGCCGATCCTTACCGCTGGCTGGAAGACGACCGCTCTGCGGAAACCGCCGAATGGGTCAAAGCCGAAAACAAAGTCACGTTTGACTACTTGGGACAAATTCCGTACCGGCAGCAACTTCAGAACCGACTCGAGCAAATTTACAACTACCCAAAATACTCAGCGCCCAGCCGGAAAGGCGAATGGTTCTATTTTTCAAAAAACGACGGATTACAGAATCAATCGGTGCTGTACCGTCAGAAAGGGCTTGACGGAAAACCTGAATTGGTAATCGATCCCAACAAACTATCGGCTGACGGAACAACCCGGTTGGGTGCGTTTTCGCTGTCCAAAGATGGTAAGTACGCCGTAGTTGGTTTGTCGAAGGGCGGTTCCGACTGGCAGGAGTATCAGGTAATGGATTTGGCTACCAAACAGTATCTTTCCGACAAGATCGAGTGGGTAAAGGTATCGGGCGCGGCCTGGCAGGGCGACGGCTTTTATTACAGTCGGTACCCAAAGCCAGAAGGCAGTGCGCTGGCGGCTAAAAACGAAAACCACCAGGTTTATTATCATAAGCTGAATACCCCACAGTCAGCCGACCGGTTGGTTTACGAAGATCCGCAACATCCGCAGCGCTTCCACATTGCCAGCACAACGGAGGACGAACGCTTCCTGCTGCTGAGCATTAGCGATCGGGGCAAGGGTAAAGATGGTAACGCGTTGCTTTTTGTCGATTCGAAATCCGGTCAAAAGACGTTTACACCGGTCGTCGAAGAAATAACCGATTTCAGCTATGGCGTCATTGACAACGACGGCGACCGCCTACTGATTTTAACGAACGAAAAAGCCCCCAATAGCAAGGTCGTAGCCTTTTCGACAAAGACAAAAGCTTTCTCGCCACTGATTCCGGAAAAACCGGAGCCAATTGCTGAAGGTAGCGTTAGCGCAGCCGGGGGAAAACTATTCGTTGAATACTCAAAAGACGTGACGTCGAAAATTGAGGTATTCGACTACGCTGGAAAGCGGGAAAGCGACATTCAACTGCCAGCCATTGGTTCAGCAGGCGGATTCGGCGGTGAGAAAGACGATAAGTTCGTTTTCTACACGTTCACCTCTTTTACGTTTCCCCCAACGATCTATCGCTACGATATAGCTACCCGCAAAAGCACTGTATTTCGGGCACCGGAGGTAGACTTCAAACCAACCGATTACGAAACGAAGCAGGTTTTTTACACCAGCAAAGACGGCACAAAAGTGCCTATGTTTCTGACCTATCGAAAAGGAATAAAACTCGACGGTACCAACCCGACGCTTTTGTACGGCTACGGCGGTTTTAATATTAGCCTTCCGCCGGCCTTCAGTCCGTTACGAATTCCTTTCCTGGAACAGGGTGGCGTGTATGCTCAGGCCAACTTGCGGGGCGGCAGCGAATATGGTGAGAAATGGCACGAACAGGGTATGAAGCTCAAGAAGCAGAATGTCTTTGACGATTTTATAGCAGCTGCCGAATACTTGATAGCGCAGAAATATACCAGTCCCGCGAAGCTTGCGGTACAGGGCGGTTCAAACGGTGGGTTACTCGTGGGTGCAGTGATCAATCAGCGGCCCGACCTGTTTCGGGTTGCTATTCCGCAGGTGGGTGTAATGGATATGCTTCGGTTTCACAAATTCACGATTGGCTGGAACTGGATTGCCGACTATGGCAGCAGCGACAACGCCGACGAATTTAAAGCATTATACGCGTACTCGCCTATTCATAATTTGAAAGCGGGAGTCAACTACCCGGCTACGCTCATCACCACCGCCGACCACGATGACCGGGTTGTTCCTGCGCACTCGTTTAAATACGCGGCTACGTTGCAGGAGGTTTATAAAGGCCAGAACCCGGTGCTGATTCGTATCGATACCAATTCAGGACACGGGGCTAGTAACACGAAAAAGAATATCGAGACAACCGCTGATATTTATTCGTTCATTCTATGGAACATGGGCGTCCGCAATCTGAAGGAAATAGCTAGCAAATAGTCTGGTTTACATACAAAAAGCGGACATCTACTGTTAGATGCCCGCTTTTTGTATGATACCTGATTCTTATAGTTTAAGCGTAAGTCCTAGTTTCAGTGTAGCTAAGCTGGAGCCTAACTCTGCAAAAGCACCTAATTTTTCGCTGAAGAAATAACGGCCACCCACATGAACAGGTACATACACGGTTCCATAATTGTCAGCAAAACCACCGTAAGAAAACGAGAAGTAAGAAAGGCCTAAACCTGCGTATAAATCGGCTTTATCGGTAGTCAGATTGAGCAGTTGATTAAAGTGGTAAGAGCCTCGGGCACCAATATCAAACGAGTTATAGTTGTATGATGCAACACTGCCATAACTTCTATAACCAACTACACCACCGACGGTAATATTTGGAGCCACGCCAAAATCCGCAGCAGCATTTAGGCCAATACCACCACCACCAGAGTAGTAACCGTAACCGCCTACGCCGATACCAAGGTTTATAAATTTAGTGCCTTTATCAATAGCTAATTGGGCAAATGATTGAGTGCTCAACAATAGGGCTATTACGAACAAAAACGAAAAGTGAAATTTTTTCATGTGGTATAACTGTTTATGTAAAACTGGGGACAAATTAAATTATATTCGTTTTGCTTTACAAACTCGCTTATTTAAGCTCTTATTTATCGGTTGGATAAACGCTTTATTTACAATATTTTCAATGACTCCATTGGCGAAATAAACAGTTGTCCCACAGCATATTGTACACATATTTCATTTAATTATACGTGTTCTATTACCTAATTAAGTGTAGATACGTTTGAGTAAGCGGTTAGAAGATGGTAGTATCAAATTATTACTCTTTAATCAATAGAATAGCTAGAAAACAAGCATTTCGTTACTCTATAAATAGCTTTACAGCTTACATTTTCAAAACTCTTTTTAGCCACTAATCACTTCTAGTCAACAGATGCACAGCTTAATAATAAAAACGTCGGCAATGCTATGAGCCGACGTTTTTATGAAAGCAAACATGTGGTGATTCCCCATTTTACGTACAAAAAAACGTCAGTCCTGATGCGACTGACGTTTTCAGTGGTTCTTATGATTTTGCTCCTAACTCCTGACCGCTGGTAAGCTTGGTGAGCTTCGTTGCATCATAATCCTGTTGACTAGGCTTGTCTTCGCTGCTACTTTCGCACGTAACAGTTCGACCGTCATCGTTTACTGCTTTTACCGTCATCGGCGGCCCGCCTTCAAGTAAAGCTACCTGATCGCCGGGTTGAAATTGAACGGGTGCATCTGCCATGGTAGTTATGATTTATGTATAACATGAACTCAATAACCAACTAAACAACCTTTCGGAACAAGTGTCTAGAAAATTGAGCGATTGGAATACATAGATCAAACTCACGCATAGCAGTAGGCTTGCTACCCTTAACCTAGAACGGTAGGGTAACACTTGACTAATAATGGCTGAGGTATAGTTCCTGTAGCTTGTCGCGCGTCCGTTTCAGGCGCATTTTAACTGCACTTTCCGAAATGTTGTAATACGAGCTGATCTCCTTGACGCTTAGCCCTTCTTCGTGTTTCATCCGAAGCAGCTTTACTTCGTCGGGCGATAAGTCGTTCATAACCCGTTCCAACACCTGTAGTTGGTTTTCAACGGAAACGGGAGCTTCGGGTTCCGCCACTCCGCTTATGATTTCGTCCGACAGGGATTCCATGTTAAGCCGCTTGGTCAACCGCAGTTGATCAAGACAGTAGTGATGAGAAATCGAATACAGCCAGGTGGAAAAAGTAGAGCGGTTCTGAAACGTATCTAACTTATTGAATACCTTCAGAAAAATATCCTGTGTGTAGTCCTGAGCAGCTTCAGAATCTTTGGTAATGGACAAACACTTTTGGTAAACTTTAGTAACATAGCGGTTGTAAAGCGCTTCGAAAGAGTCCTCTTCGTTTGCTCCCTGGAATGCTTTTACTAACTGCTCATCCGCTACCTTGGCCTTTTTCATAGCAAATGTGTTGATGCTTTTTAACGGCGGTGTGAATTATTGTAGAAACAAAGATAATACAGAATTTTATAAGTCAACTAACGGTTACAACACCAGATTGTTTAAACAGATATTGTACGTACATCATTAGTAGAAACATTTATATAGATAACTAGCAATATTCACTAAAACCCTTAAATAATAAGGAATTTGCTCGCTCAAGGAGTAAATTATTTGGCTTATAGTATGGTAATTGACAATTTCAAATTTACTAGACGGTACTATCTATAAGGAAAGACAACCTAAACAACGGGATATACCACATCGAACAAAGCACAATTAAACGATAAAATGCTACATTACAGCTAGTTACAAAACACATAATCGTATAACTTCTGGCTTACAGACGTAAGTGCCAAGCCGTAAGCCAGAAGTTATACGTGTTAATTGTTGGAATCGCTGATTTTGGTTTTCTTGGCTAAGGCGTTTAAAATCAGATCGTCGTCCAGCTTAAGCTTTTTGCTTTGGAACCGCAGGGCAAGCGTAGCAAACAAAACGTACAAGCCAGGGACTAGAATAAGGCCAAATACGGTTCCTATAAACATTCCACCAGCAGCGGCTGTCCCGATAGAGCGGTTTCCCAACGCACCAGCGCCCGACGCCATACAAAGAGGAATCAAGCCCGCAATAAATGCCAGCGATGTCATAAGGATCGGTCTTAGCCGGGTAACAGCACCTTCTATTGCCGCTTTAACAATGGATAACCCTTCCTGCTGACGCTGATTGGCAAATTCAACAATCAGAATCGCGTTTTTTCCCAGCAGACCGATTAACATCACCAGCGCTACCTGCGCATAAATATTGTTTTGTAAGCCAGCAAGCTGAAGGCACAAAAACGAACCGAATATACCGGCAGGTAAAGACAGCAGTACGGGCAAGGGCAAAAACAGACTTTCGTACTGGGCAACCAGCAACAGGTAGACAAAGACCAGACAGATTAGAAAGATATAGATTGCCTGATCGCCCGACAGAATTTCTTCGCGCGACATACCTGACCATTCAAACGAATAACCACGCGGCAGGGTCGTGCTGGCAACTTCCTCGACTGCGCGCAGGGCATCCCCACTACTGTACCCTTTTGCCGCTTCCCCGTTGATGAGCGCCGATGTATACATATTGTAGCGCGTCAGCTGCTCTGGCCCGTACACGCGCTCAAGGGTAACGAAGTTGGCATAAGGCACCATTTCACCCTGGTCGTTCTTCACGTAAAGATTTAAAACGTCTTCGGGTTTGGCGCGATACTCAGGAGCCGCCTGCACAAAGACGCGGTACATTTGCCCGAAGCGAATAAAGTTGGTGGCGTACAGGCTTCCCATCAACGTTTGTAGGGTATTCATCGCATTGTCAATCGATACCCCTTTTTGCGCAGCCTTGTCCTGATCGACGTGCAGCATGTATTGCGGATAATCCGGATTGAAACTGGTGAAAGCATCGCCAATCTCGGGCCGCTTTTTCAGGGCCGCAATGAATCCGTCGGCTACTTTCTTTGTCTTCTGCAAATCGCCCGATCCGGTGCGATCCAGCATCCGTAGCTCAAAACCGCTGGAATTACCAAAACCAGGTACCGTCGGCGGAGAAAAATACTGAATGCTGGCATCCTGAATGTGCTGAGTTTTGGATTCCAGCGCGGCAATAACATCGTCGACGGACTGTCCCCGGTCTTTCCAGTCTTTAAGATTGATCATTCCCATTCCATACGAAGCGCCCGCTCCATCGGTCATCAGGCTAAATCCGGACAGGGTCGATACGTTTTCAACGGCGTCCATCTTTGAGGCTACCTGCTGAATTTTATCCAGCACATTTTCGGTTCGTTGCACCGTTGCTCCGGCAGGCGTTGTTACGTTGGCGTAGATCATGCCCTGATCTTCGGTTGGAATAAAGCCGCTGGGCAGCAAAGAGCTAACTCCCCAGGTACCACCCGCGAATAACACCAGCATAGCAATCGTTACGACTCCTCGACGCACAACGCTTCTCAGTAGCTTTTGGTAGCGACCGGTCAGGGCGTCGAAACCCCGGTTGAAGCCCGCAAAAAACCGACCCAGCAAGCCGGTTGGAGCATGATCATGGGCCGGTCGTAAAAGTAGTGCACACAGAGCGGGTGTCAGCGTCAATGCATTCAGACCCGAAATAAGAATAGCGACCGCCAGGGTAAGCGAGAACTGGCGATAAAAAATCCCGACAGGCCCCGCCAAGAAAGCCACCGGTACAAAGACCGCCGACATGACCAGCGTGATGGCAATCAGGGCACTGCTGATTTCTTTCATGGCTTCCATCGTAGCCTCGCGGGGCGGAAGGTGCTCCTCGCTCATTTTGGCGTGAACAGCTTCGACAACCACAATACCATCATCGACCACAACCCCGATGGCAAGCACGAGTGCAAACAAGGTCAAGAGGTTGATCGAGAAACCAATCAGACTCATAAAGGCGAAGGCCCCAATCAGCGCGACCGGCACTACCAAGGCACAGATCAGAGTAGACCGCCAGTCTTGTAGAAACAGAAAAACGACAATAAACACCAGCACAAAGGCTTCCAGAAGCGTACGAACAACTTCGTGAATCGATGCATCGAGAAAGCGCGATACGTCGTAGGCAAAGTTATAGGTCATGCCGGGCGGAAACGAAGTTTCCTTAATCTCGGCCATGCGTTTCTTTACGTTATTGATGATATCACGCGCATTCGAGCCGGGCCGCTGTTTAAGCATAATCGAAGCCGACGGGCGCCCATCGGTTTTTGACGTTACGCTGTAATCGGCTGATCCGAATTCGATCTCGGCTACATCTTTCAAGCGCAGTATTGATCCGTCTGGATTAGCCCGTAAAACAAGATTCTGATACTGCTGAGGCTGATTAAACTTGCCGGTATAGCGCATCACATATTGAAGCACCTGCGGACTTCGGTCGGCACTTTCACCCGCTTTACCCGGAGCGGCTTCGACATTTTGCTTTTGAATCGATTCGACTATCTCCTCCGCCGAAATATTGTAGGCTGTCATCCGGTCTGGCTTCAGCCACACGCGCATTGAATACTCCCGAGCCCCCATGATATCGGCAAAGCCTACGCCTTCGATTCGCTTTAGTTCAGCCAGAATATTGATATCGGCGAAGTTGTAAATAAACTTCTCGTCCATATCGGGATCAGTACTCACCAGATTGAGGTAGAGCAGCATACTGTTTACCTCTTTCTCGGTAATTACCCCGGCTTTAATCACTTCCGCAGGCAATTCGTCCAGAACGGACGTTACCCGGTTCTGGACGTTCATAGCCGCCAGATCGGGATCGGTTCCTACGTTGAAAAAAACCTGGATCAACGTCGTGCCGTCGTTACTGGAAACGCTGTTCATGTAAGTCATGCCCGGTACACCATTGATCGCTCGTTCCAGCGGAGTCGCTACCGCTTTAGTACACACTTCGGCATTCGCCCCTGTATAGGTGGCGGTTACCGTTACCGAGGGCGGCACGATATCAGGAAATTGAGTAACGGGTAAGCCACTGAGCGCCAATAAACCCAGTAACGTAATCAGTACGGATATCACCGCTGACAAAAGCGGTCTTCTAATAAATAAGCTAAACATGAAGGTAGTATTGATAATTACGCGAGCGCGCACGACTGACTGCCTATCCTGTTCGGACATGGTAAGTCGATGGCTTCAGAACGGTATGCAGGAAAGCCCAGACACGCTTGACAGCGCCTGTATATAGTTTGTCTGGTAAAAACAGCAACGTAACGCTATCCTGCCAAACGACGGATGCCGTCCGGTCAGCATTACTTCCGGGATAGCGATTGTAGGGAAAGAAACTTAAAGCGTAACCTGAGGGGGCGGAGACAGAATGTCCAGCACGTGGGTAGGCACACGCATGACGTTGAAGGGAATAAACTCGGCTACAAGAAATCGAGCCACCAATACCAACGGAGCAAACACAAAGGATTTGACGAAAACGTAGTCTTGTCCTAGTTTAGTCAGACTTGATTCTTCATCGGGTTCATCGTGCTCAGGAACAGCGTCAACAAGGCCAAAGCATTCTTCCAACAGAAGCTCGCCAAAACTCTCAATGTCGTTGACAGACAAGTCTTCGGCTTGCTCGTAGGGCCGCGAAGTGGTTCCGTACTGGTCGGGCGGGTCAATGCTAAGATTAATGACATGCAGCGCCATCAACAGGCAAATCAGCCGGTGTATCAACGCGCTATGTCTTTTCTTTTTCTTCATTAACGCCAGTCAGTACCTAGACAAAGATAAACAGGATAGGCCGAAGCTTACAGCATTAAACTCGTTTCGCAACTAGATTACCTTTTTCTCTTATTTTTTATAAGTAAGCTACAATTTCTGTATCGCTGAAACGATACCAATAGCAACAAAAAAGCCCCGTTCGGGGCTTCTTGTGACTACTTTCTGTTCCTAACCAATGGCCTGCTCAGCCGTTTTCAATTTCTCTTTGAATACTTTTTTAAACTTGTCAAGCTTGGGAGCGATGACAAAAGCACAATAGCCCTGACCCGGATTATTAACGAAGTAGTTCTGGTGGTATGCTTCGGCTTCGTAGAAGGTACTGGCTGGACTGATTTCCGTCACAATCGGGTTGTTGTAAGCACCCGCTTTGTTCAGTTCTTCTTTGGCCGTTTCGGCTAACCGCTTCTGCTCGTCGTTGTGGTAGAAAATCACGGAGCGGTATTGCGTACCGACATCTGCGCCCTGACGGTTCAGCGTCGTTGGGTCATGGCTGCGGAAGAAGGCTTCAAGCAGTTCCTGATAGGTAATCTTCGATGGATCGAATGTCACCTCAACGCACTCAGCGTGCCCCGTTGTGCCCGTGCAGACTTCTTTATAAGTAGGGTTTGGGTTCTGACCGCCTTCGTAGCCCGAAATGGCTGAAATCACGCCGTCCAGCGAGTTGTACATCGCTTCCGTACACCAGAAACAGCCCGTGCCAAACGTAGCTTTCTGAAAGTTTGTTGATTGTTCTGTCGTCATGTCTGAGGTGCTTGACCAAGAATGTTCACCGCCAGCGTTTTATATATAACCCGATGGCAATGCAACACCAGTTGAAATAGCCGCCAACCATTATATGAAAATTTGGTTGTTAGCTGTATTGATAACACAACCGATCCGCGTAAAGTTTACGCCCTTTTCCTGTGAAAGATTTCGACACCGACAGCTTCCGTTACGACGGCGACAAGCCATTCAAGATTAAAAAAGCTCCCACAAAGGTTGATGATCTGTACGAGGACAACGACCACTACGATACCTTACGACAGCAACAAGCCGCCGAAATCGACAAGTGGCAGGAGCGGATGTATGCGTACAACCGCTACGGCATGGTCGTCGTTTTTCAGGCGCTTGATGCAGCCGGTAAAGATGGGACGATTCAGCACGTATTTACGGGTACCAACCCGGCTGGAGTACGCGTTTATTCCTTCAAACGACCGACCGATCAGGAGCTTGACCACGATTTTCTGTGGCGAAGCTGGCGCGAACTACCCGAACGGGGCACGATTGGCATTTTCAACCGCTCGTATTACGAAGAAGTGTTGGTAACAAAGGTGCATCCAGAAATTTTAACCGATAGTCAGCGGCTACCCGAAAAAGCAACGGCTGATCTGGACAAACTTTTCAAGCAGCGCTTTGAGGCTATTCGGGATATGGAAAAATACCTGCACCGAAACGGTTTCTTAACGATTAAGTTTTACCTGCACGTCTCGAAAGAAGAACAAGCGGACCGGCTGATTGCCCGAATCGAAGACGCATCTAAAAACTGGAAGTTCGAAGAAGGCGATGTAAAAGAGCGTAACTTCTGGGACGACTATCAGGACGCTTACGAAACGTGTATCAACGAAACAGCCGCCGATAATTCACCCTGGTACGTAATCCCCGCCGATGACAAAAAGAACATGCGTCTGCTGGTTGGACGGGCGATAATCGAAGAATTGAAGAAACTTCCTATCAGTAAGCCTGAACCCGACGAAGAACGGTTCAAGGAGTTGCAGAAGCTAATCCCTGTTATCAGGAATCAATAAACTCACACTGTTAACGTACTGGTACCAGGCCATCAATTTCTTATTTCCTATACCCAGTGCTACGTACTGAATTGTTTTCCGGTTCCTTTGCTAACAGCGACAGGAGCCGGAAAACACTGTTATTTAGCCTTACGGATATAGATATTCCCGTTCATATTTTTCATCATCATTTCGGGACCACCACCGTTGATTTTACCCCGCACCCAATCTTCCACTGTCACCCGATACATGCCGTTTTTTTCCGTCCGAGTCGTTTTGAGTGGGCCTTTGTCAACGTCGATATCGAAATCGCTGTAGACATCGCCCCGGTCTGATTTCAGCTTAACCGACGCTTTAGCATTAGCCGGAAACGTTACGTCAACATTTCCATTCAGCGTCGAAAAAGCCATCGGCACGTTCGCATCAACGGCTTTGAACGAAACGATTAGATTACCGTTCACCGTATTAGCTACCACCGAACCCGCTATACCGCTCAACTGGATTGCTCCGTTGACATTCGTCACTTCGAGAGCGCCATTGACGTTCTCAACCGTGATTTCGCCTTGGTTAACCGTACTGAGCTTTAACGAACACCGCTGCGGTACTTTGATGGTTAAGTCAATCGGACGTTTCCAGGAATCGGAGCTGACCTTAACGTGGTTGTCTTTTTCCTCCGCGCTGATGTCCATGTTAGCACCAGCAGCAATGCGTTTCATACCGTTTGCGCTGGCATCTCCTTTTTCTTCTTTGTCTGATTTACGAGCAGCGGCTATAGCGTTGATAACGATATCTTTTCCGCTGTAACCCGTGACTCGGATTGACCCATTCACTAAACCAACGTTTAGGAAACCGGGCTTGGCCGGATCGCTCAACGAAACCGTAATTTGTTCTTTGAGATCGTTCTGTGCGACTAATGGGTAAGCCATGAACAGAAATGGCACAAACAAGCTGGCAATTATTGATCGGTTACTAGCCATGAGTATCAGGATTGCTTTTTGATGTAAATGTTACCGTTGAAGGTCTCGAATCGGAACGTTTTCCCTCCGCCCCCGATTCGTATGGCGGTATTTTTCGTGAGTTTGTAGACCGTTGCTTCTCCCCGACGCTCCTGGTTCTTGGTAACCTGCGTAGGAAGAACCTCTGCATTCGGAAAGTCGGTGTAGAATTCACCCTGAAAGCTTTTGAATTGCAGGTCTGCTGATAAGTTGGCCGGATAGCTAACCCGAATAGCACCGTTCAGTGTGTAATACGATGATTTGTCGGGAGGGCTCACCAGGTAGTTGATCACCACATCGCCGTTGATTGTGTGCGCATCCGTAGCGCCTTTGGCGTTGACAAGCGTAATGGCTCCGTTCACATTAGTTACTTTTAACGAGCCGCTTACGTCCTTCACATCAATGTTACCCCGGTTGACGGTAGACGCGTGAAGATTCATCTTGTACGGAATTTTCACGGTAAAGTTGAGCGTAAAATCATACTCGATGCGTCGATCATGGTTTTGATTCTTCCAGCTACGATTCGGGCGGGAGTCGAATGGCTCAGCGATGTAAGCAATAATGCTATCACCCCGCTGCTCGAAGTCAACCTTGAATTCTTTTTTTCCCGTTTCCAACACGTCTTTGTCTTTCGCCGTAATTGTTTTATCAACGCTCAGGACAACTTTGTCACCCGAATAGCCTTCCACTTTAATGAAGCCATTGATGTTATAAATAGCCAGCGTACCGCCGTTTGGCGCCGTAAACTCTTTCGTTACACGCTCTCTAAACTCCTGAGCGTGAACCGGCGATTGGGCACAAGCGAGCACCAACCCCGTTAAACAGGGAATCAAAAGTGATTTCATAATTGTGATTGATTTAAGGTGTACCGGACTGATTCTAGGACAAAGCTTTTAGACTCTCTTGGATTTTACTTTTAACCAGATCATTGAGACGTTCCTGCCGTAGCAGTTGCTGAAGCGGCTTGATCGACCGTTTCTCCTGTAACTTCACCATCACATCGGCCAGCGCAGCCTGCACCAATGGAGACTCCTGCCGCGTCAGTGATTGCACCAAGCCCTGCCGTACGGTAGGATCGTCAGCTAGTTTCGCCAACGCTTCCAGCGTCACCAGTCGGACATTGACGTTTGGATCCTTATTCAGTGTGGTTAACAAGGCTTCCACGACCCGCTCGTTGGCCTGATTAAGATCATCAGTGTAGCTAACCGCCCGGAGCCGTTCGGAAGCCGATGGATTGTCAATAAGCGATAGCAACATCATCTGGCGCATCTCCTGAACTTGCGAAGACAAGGAATCCACTTGCTGTTGATAGGCCAACACCGGCCGGTTCGGCGACCAGTACCCGACTAATATTCCAAATCCGATCAGGGCAAGGCTGTAGGCTAAACGTAGCGCCATCTGTGGCGTCCAGAACGTACGCAGTTTCGCCACAAAGCTGGTTAAGCCAGTAGCCTGTTCACTGCTGACGGAATCCTTATACGTATCGAGCATGGCATCGAATCGTACGCGCATCCGTTCGCTAGGCTCGGGTACTGCCAACGAATCCAGCTGGCTCCAGAGTTGCTGCGTTGCATGAGCTGCCCGCTGGCAGTCAGGGCATGTAGCCAGGTGTGCTTCCATTTCGAGCCGCTCAGCATCCGGCAACTGGTTGCTGAGCCATTCCGTAAATTGCTCGTTAGCCTGTTCACAGTTCATGTGTTTTTCGACCCGTTTCTAGTAACAAATAAATTCGCCTTAACTCGTTGATCGCCCGGTGTACCCGTACCTTTATCGCCCCTTCTGTACTATTGAGCACCTGCGCAATTTCGCTGTACTTTAACTCCTGAAATCGGCTCAGAATCAAGATTTCGCGCTGTTCTCCGCTTAGCTTTTCCATCGCTTTACTCAGCATATCCTGGTTCTGTTCCTGCTGCAAATGATCGTCAGCCCCGGTTCCTCCCCCAATCCGGTCGGACAACTCATTGATGTCGGCCTGATTAGCCGCGCGTTTGTTTAGCTTAATTTGATCCGCCAGTACATTCCGGGCCAGGTGGTACATCCAGGTTCGAAACTCCCCCTCTCCCGTGAACGTATGACGATATTTCAGCATTCGATAAAACACCGTTTGTACCATATCCTCGCTGGCTTCGGTTTGTCCCGTCATGCGAAACAGAAACCCGAACAACGGTCGATGGTAGCGCTCGAAAAGCAAGCCCATCTTATCCAGATCGCCCGCTTTTACCTGGAGCATGAGTGAGTTATCCGTTAGTGCATTCAATCGGGTAGGAATGGATTTACAGCATTTGGGACTGGAAACCGCACACGATGGGAAAGGTTACAGAAGTCAGCAAAAAAAATTTCCAGGCTAACCAACCTGGAAATCAATAAGAGATTCAGCGAAATGGATAAAGCGATCAGTCGTCTATGCTGACTTTCGCCGTTCCAATGCGTGGGATAAGTCCGTGCGCATCGTGCTGAAGCAACAATTCGAAAAGCTGAACCGTAGCCGCAGCATCGCCCTGAGCACGGTGACGGTTGTTAAGCGGAATATTGAGCGAGTTACAAAGCTTGCCTAGGCTGTATGACGGAAAACCAGGAAAGACTTTTCGGCTCGTCCGAACGGTACAGAGCGTCCGTCGAAGGTAATCATGGCCAAGCCACTCCAACTCTTTTTTGATGAAATTAAAGTCGAAGCCGACATTATGGGCGACGAAAATAGCATCCTGCGTAATATCTATGACCCGGTTGGCTACATCGGCAAACAGGGGAGCATCCTGAACCATTTCTTCCGAGATACCCGTCAGGTGGCGGATAAAAGGAGGAATTGGACATTCGGGATTCAGCAGCGAGTGAAACGAATCGACAACTTGCTGTCCGTCGTGGCGGTAAATAGCGATTTCGGTAAGCCGGGAAGGGCCTTTGACCCCACCAGTGGTTTCAACGTCAACGATACAATACACACAGAAATGGTTTGCGGTATTCGATTTAACGAAAGTCGAATACCGTATAAAAGTACAGCTTTAGCGTGATGCCTGCAACGGTCGGGCTTTAATTGGCTGGATCGGTTGCCGAGCCACAACTCCCTCCCGAATTAGCCGGAGCGTGTAATCCAGTACATAATCCCGGTTGGAGAGCAGGTCATCATAAGAACGCGCAACCTTGAAATCTGGTTCGACGGTAAAGCCATTCGCCCGGTCAGCTACGACGGCATGCGTCAGCTTCTTCAGCGGAATCCGAACCTGTAAGTGCGAATTGGGTAGAGTAATTGTTTTGAAGTGACCGGCAAAATCACCCCAGTAAGCACTTCCACACGCTTCCCCAACGAACGTTCCCATACCAGCGTCTAACGTTTTGGCGAGTACGGTCGTAGCAGCAGAAAACGATGCCCCGTTCATCATAAAGTACAGATTACCTTTAAACGCTGTTTTGGTCCGGGGCCGGTAACGCCGACGCGACGAGCGACTGGCGAAGCCATCGACGCCGGCGGCCTTGTACTGTAAGCTAAAATTGAGCGCCGAAAAAGGATTCCATCGGGTAACGAGTTCGTTACGAGCCGCCCGCTTCATTTCTTCGTGCTGCATAATCGTGAACGGCTTCGGCATCCAGTACCGCAGCAACCGCGCGGAATTAAGCACAATGCCCCCACCGTTGCCCTGCATATCAACCACTAAATTTTGGACGTTTTTTTCTCGAATTTCCCGAAACGCCCGCTTGAGTCGCCGGTTAAATGCCCACTGAAAAGGACCGTTCTTTTTGATACCCATGAACGTTGACACCCGAAGTACAGCCGTATGCGTGAGTGTATCGACAATTCGTACCGACAAATTGGGTCGCCGGTCGATTTCCTGCGGGTACCGACGCTGAACAGTAGCCCGGAACCGGTTCAAGGTTAAACAGCCAAGACGCGCGTATCGAACCAGCGTATCATTGGGAAGCCGGTATGTTATTTTGATCGAATCGGCAGAACCGTACCACGCTGCATAATAATCGGCAAACTGGACCAAACTCCACTGACGTCGACCGGTCAGGTTGTCGCCATCGGATCCCGAGTGATCGGCCTCCATCAACTCCCGGTGCAAATCGGCGATGGTACGTCCATTAATCGTCACCAGTTCTGTACCGCGCACAAGCGTGGTATCGGCTGACACATTATGACTGATGAAGTACTGTTCGCCAACGGGCCGGATATAGAACGGAATAAACCGCGTCGTTTTGCCGATGTAATTTTTACGGTGATTCAGATTTGTGTGTCCGTCTTTAAGCGCCGTAACCAAAGGGCTTACGTGGTGATAGAATGCCCAGTAATCGACGGGTGCTGTCAGCCGGTTGTAAAGCGAGTCGTATAGCTGCTCCATGCGCGGCTTGGGCGTGTAATAACCCATGCCTGGATGCAGTAGATCAAGCTTGCGCTTTAGGTAATTGATATCGGTGCGGGCCTGCTCAGGAGTAAGTGTTTGAGCAAAAGCAACTGGACGGCCCAGACCAGCTAGCAAACTCACAAACAAAAGAATGTGGCCTATCTTCATTGATACGAGTTACGGTAAAGGCGAGTGTTTTCGCTCGAATAGTAATCCTACGGTGAAGATAGAGTTTTGCGCAACTAAAATCAATTAAAAATGTTTAGAATATTATTAAAATTTTGTTTCCGGTTTGTTTGACAAAAACAGCCGGAGCAGCCCGTAGAGCAGTAGTCCGCTTGGCCCTAGCATAAAACACAACAACAAACAGGGAATCAACCAACCATGCGCAATTTCCCGGCTTTGTCCGTCGCGGAGCACGTAGCTACCCGCTACCAGATCAAAGGCCAGGTAATGAATCCACCCACCCAGCACAATTTCTTTAGGCCCCTTGAAAAGCGCCTGTATTCCGGCCAGCGAACCAAACGCCCCAAAATCGATACCCGGCCCGCCCGACGCTGCCGGAGCGACCAGCAGGTAATACATGTATAGACCACCCAGTATCATGGGGATCGGTAACAGCTGCACCAGCATTTGGGTAAGCCGCCAGCGCGGAGCCACAATCATGAAAAACCACTGCGGTAACACGAGCAGGTTGGCGTACGAAAAGGCAGTTTCCGGAGTCATGGATGATGAATTTTTGTGTTCCTGAAGCTAATCAAAAATCAGGATGCTTTTGATACGGCTAGCTGAGAACGTCACCAATTAGGATTCATCTGCGCGAAGCAGCTTACACGACTTGCCTTTTTCATTACCTTAGAGGTATGAATTACATTGAACTTCAACTGCACGTTACCCCCGATTACACGGATATTCTCACGGCTGAACTGGCCGAACTTGGCTTTGAATCGTTCGTCGAGACTGATGAAGGACTAAATGCGTATATTATCGAGACGGATTTTGACGAAAAAGCCCTGGAAGAACTTGTTGCTAAATACACGAATCAAACCGCAATAGCCTACGAAGTCAATTCGTTAGAAAAACGAAACTGGAACGCCGAGTGGGAACGAGAGTATGAGCCGATTGAAGTGGCTGACAGTGTCCGGGTCCGGGCGTCCTTCCATGAACCGGACGCCCGGTTTCGTTACGACATTGTGATTAATCCTAAAATGTCGTTCGGCACGGGTCATCACGAAACGACAGCGATGATGCTGGAGCAACAGCTTGACCTTGATTTTGCGGGTAAGACCGTACTTGACGTTGGCAGCGGCACCGGCATTCTGGCCATTCTGGCCGCCAAGATGGGTGCTAGATCCGTTCAGGCATTTGATATTGAAGAATGGGCGGTTGAAAATGCGGTTGAGAACGCAGCCATCAACGACTGCCCCCAGATTTCGGTATTTCAGGGAACGATTGACGACATTAAGGATGAGCAGGGACGGTATGATGTGATACTGGCCAATATCAACCGAAACGTATTACTAGCAGAAATCCCACTCTACACACACTTACTGAACGAAGGCGGCTATCTGTTGGTCAGCGGTTTTTATGAACACGACGCGCCCGATATTCAGCAAAAAGCAATTGACGCTGGCCTTTGGGCCGAAAAAACAAAGTCGGTTCGGGAATGGACCTCGATCCGATTTAAAAAGTAGCATAGAACAGGGCGTAGCCACCAGACGCTACGCAGACATTTTTCGCAACAAATCACGAATGAACGGCATCTACTTTACCGCCCGATACAAGCTGTATCCTAGCAGAAACTATGACAGGAAATCACCCTGCGCATGGGTTGCCCCGCTACAGACTATACTTCTGCTTGTGCTTTTCCTGTCGGTATCTCCTTCTTTTGGTCAGGCTGTCCGGTTTTCGGATAAGCCAGATCAATTTATGGCAGAAGTGCAGAAACTGATGGCAACGGGCGGAGCGGGAGCTGTTCGGGCCGGGACAAATCTACAATCGTTATGGTCCGAAAACCGCTTATCGGCTCAGCAGCAGGAG
Organism: Spirosoma liriopis; assembly: GCF_023196085.1. Classification (NCBI taxonomy): domain Bacteria; kingdom Pseudomonadati; phylum Bacteroidota; class Cytophagia; order Cytophagales; family Cytophagaceae; genus Spirosoma; species Spirosoma liriopis. The sequence continues at coordinate 64,465 of NZ_JALPRF010000010.1, read as the reverse complement.
CGCGTTATGGCATTGAGTCGCAAAATGAACCAGAAACGGCTTCAGGCAGCCGCCCATTTTGCTCCACTCTACGAAGCCTTATACCAGGCCAGCAACAGCCAGCAGTCGGGCGGTTCGTCAGCCAACGTCGACGGTATCTTGACGGTAGCCGAAAAGCTGTTCGAAGCGAATGATCCGAAGGTCTTCGCCCGAAGTATGGAAACCGTTCGACGGTTCATTGACCGGCATGAACTCTACGCCAGTAACTACAACAAGCTTTACGCACAGGGCGGTTCTTACCAGATTCGTTACGTAGATGCAGCTCAACCGGTTAGCACCACGGGTGTAGCGACGCCTGCCGACTCGCTGGCAGCCGCCAAAGCCGCTGCGGAGCGTTCGCGCTTCGACGGCTGGGACACGCCCGCTTCGTCGGACTCTACGCAACCCAAAACGATAGGTGTTCAGTTTATTCCTCAGCGTCGGCCTATCCCAACGGTATCGGGTGCGGTTATTTCGTTGAAAGATGCGTCGCTGGCGATTGTTGCCAATGGTGATTCGGCTACGTTGGCCAACACCAGTGGCGATTTTATGCTCAAAGACGGCGTTTGGGTCGGTCAGGGCGGTAAGTTTACGTGGGAGACCGCCGGACGACCGGACATATTCGTGACACTCAGCGACTATTCCATGTCGGCGACGAGTCCGAAGCTAGCCGCCGATGATGTGACTCTTACCTACCCAACTGGTTCGGCGAAGCCTGTTAAAGGCGTTTTTGAATACGTCAGCAAAAAGAAAGGTGGTCCGGTTACCTATCCGCGTTTTATGTCGTGGCAAAACGACGCCAAACTACCGGACTTAGGCACCGATATCGATTACCGCGGAGGGCTGGCGCTGTCGGGTACGCAGTTAGTCGGTGCATCGGCGAGTAGCCAACCCGCTCAGCTAACCGTCAAGTACAATGGCAAGCCAGCGTTTACGGCAACTAGCCGACGGTTCGACTTTAGCACGAGTGATACCACTACAGCTGGATTCGGTGGCACAACGGGCAGTGCAAAACCATTGATTTCGGCTAATTCGGCATCCTTCGTTGGCTATGTCGATACCGATTCAATTACGCATCCATCCGTAAAATTCCGGTACGATAAAAATCAGCGTATTGCCTGGCTTGATCGTGAACAGCGCACCGACTACGCCCGCGTTCCCTACGCCGATTCGTACCACAAGTTTTACATTTTGCCGGAAGTGGTACGCTGGGACTTACCCCGCCGAAAAGTTGATTTTTATCAGGTCGGTGCTAAACGGGAAGTACCCGTTCGCTTTGAGTCGTTCGATTATTTTCAGCCACAGCGTTATTCGGACCTGACAGTCGATTACGGCTTTCATCCGTTGCAGATCGTAGCCAATTATATTTCGACCAAGAAGCAGCAAACGTTTCTCGACGACGACATTGTTCGATTTGCCAAGGTTAGTCCGGTTGCGCTACGCGGATCGCTGAACCGTATGGTGCTCGAAGGTTACCTTGATCGCGATCCGAGAACAAGCCTGATGCGCCTGAGCCGTAAAGGGTACCTGTACGTGCTGGCTTATACCGGCAAGCGCGATTACGACAACTTCCAGGTTCAGTCAATCTTTGCGTCAAACGACAGCACCAAAAACGCAACCATCAACCTGGACGACAAGCTTTTGACCATTCGGGGCGTTGAACGGTTTACCTTATCCGACTCGCTTAAAATATTCGGTATTCCTTCTGACAAAACATTGCGGATTGGCAAAGGCCGGGCTTTTACGCTGAATGGACAATTCAAGGCGGGAACACTTCGCTACGCGGGCCGGGATCTAAAGTTCGATTACGACAAGTTCGCCATGAACCTCAACAAAATCGATTCGATCACCTTCTCGTCGCAGAAGCTGGCGGCTCAGGGAAAGGAAGGCGAAGTAGGGGGCGACATCAAGTACGAGAACCCGGGGATGGTGTATTTCGGGAGTGCCGACAACAAATCGGGCCGTATTGCGGGGAAAAAGACCACCCAACGGCTGGTGATGCCGGAGGGGATGACCGTTTATTTTAACCAGCCCGTTCGCGGAGATATTACCTACAACCAGAAAGTTTATTTCAAAATACCGGCCATTGACAACGACAGCTTAGGCAAAGGAGACATTTCGTTTATAGGTACGTTCCATTCTGACGGTATTTTTCCGCCCTTCAAAGCCGAGCTGAAAACCATGCCTGACAATACGTTGGGCTTTGTGCATAAAGCTCCGGCTACTGGCTATCCTGTTTACAGTACCAAAAAAGGAACGGCTCCATCGAACGTGAAGTTTACGGGCGAGCTGGTCATGGACAAAACGGGACTACGGGCAGAAGGTATCCTGAACCACCTTACTGCCAGCCTGAACACGAAAGGAATGCTGTTCATGACCGATTCACTGATCGCGTCCGGCGACAAAGGCGAGATTAAGGAAGGCCTTGTCGGCAAGGGGTATTTCCCGCAAGTGCAATTGAATAATTTCAGCATGAAGTGGTGGCCCAAAGCCGATAGTATGGTCATCACCACGCAGAAGAATAACTTTAACTTCTACGGAGCAACAACGAACCTGGAAGGTGGTCTGGCGGTACGGTCATCGGGCTTATTCGGTAACGGAACGCTCCGCCGGAAAGACTCCGAAGCCATTTCAAAGAGTATCAAATTCAACAAAGAAGGTTTCGTAGCCGACAAGGCTCAGTTCAAAATCCTGTCGGATAAAGATGCCAACCGGCCTATTCTCCTGGGTAACGACATCAACGTTGATTTCAACCAGACGAAAGGAATTGTAAGTTTGGCCATTAACAAGAATACGACCCTTGATGATACTCTGGCAGGGTCGAGCGTTGAGTTTCCATTTGCCGCTTACAAAACCAATATCAACCGCGCCCAGTGGAATATAAACGCGAAGACAATTGCTATGAAAGGCGACGTAAAAACGTCTACCTTCACGGCTACCGGAGAAGAGCAGGAAGGCTTAACATTCAACGGATCGGCGGCTGTATATGACGTTGAGAAAATGATGCTCAACATCAACGGTGTGCCGTACATTACATCGGCAGACGCTCGAATCTATCCCGATAAAGGCTCCGTGGCCATCCGGCGTAACGGTGAAATGCTGGCGCTAAAGAATGCCCGTTTAGAACTGGATACGGTTAGTTTGTTTCACCGACTCAAGAACGGTAATATTCAGGTGTTGTCCCGCACGCGTTTTGCTGGTGATGCGACGTACCAGTTTGCAACGGCAAAAGGCGACACCGCCAGCATCAAGATGGGTAGCTTCGAGTTGAAAGAAGCGCCAACGCTGACCGCCGATACCAAGAAACCCACTCGAAGCAAACGCAACTCCTCGCAAAAGGCCGCAACCACCTACTTTACGGTAGCCCGCGCCGAAGTCGACGAAGACGACAATCTGCAATTAGCGCCCAAAATGCTTTACAAAGGGACAATTGCCATGCAAGCTCCCGAACGCGACTTATCCTTGGACGGTTTTATAAAACCCGCTCTCAAGAAGCGTCAGGATCTGATCAGTGGTTGGATTCCATTCAAGGAGAAAATTGGAGAGCGCCTTGAAATCAAAGTCGATAAAAACCTGAAAAACGAAGGCAATCAACAACTGGTAGCAGGTATTCACTTCCGAGTTGGTAACGCCGGTCTTTACCCAACCTTCCTGTCACCAAAAGAAGATCCGAAAGATGAGGACCTTTTTTCGGCAACAGGGATTATGAGTTATGACGAAAAAGACAAGGTTTACCGGATTTCGTCCAAAGGCAATGACTCACCAGTTGGACAACCAGCTTTAGCAATTGCTTCTGCCGACATCGCAAGTCGCTCGGATAGCAGCGCAGCGAGTTCAGATGATGTTGAAAACGCCTTTACATTCAATGATAGCCGTGGTGTGATGACGTTTAAAGGCAAGATGAATCTGCTGAATGCCGGTCCGAACGAATACCTGCTGGCCTCCGGCTCGGCACGAATCAACATCGATAGCAGTCAATATCGGCTAAACACCCTGTTAGCCTTTTCGTTTCCAGTACCCGATCCGCTGAACAGCAGTATTGCCGACAAGTTGGTTAAAAGCAATCAGGAAGAAAAGAACGACGAAGCGGCTGACGACGATCTGAACCGGCTTTCGGATAAGTTACTTCCGCTGATTGGCCAGCAGGCGGTCGATGCGTACCGAACGAAAGCCCAGAACCAGCATGTGCCACTTAATCAGGCATCGCCCAAACTAGCCGGGACGCTTGTACTTGCTAATGCAAACCTGCGGTGGTCTGATAAGTTCAGCGCATTCTACAGCACGGGTCAGTTAGGCGTCTCTAACATGTCGGCAACAGATATCAACGCCCAGATGGACGGTTTCGTAGAAATCCGAAAAACGGCCAACGGTGATGAGGCTAGTATTTATCTGGAATCCTCACCTGACGTTTGGGTTTTTTACGATTACAAACCAGGAAGCACCCCTACCGCAATCGGCCAGCTTGCCATCATTACGTCAGATCAGGAGATCAATGATCGGCTCATGGCAGGTACCAAAAACAGCGCCAAAGCAACGGTTGAAATCGTTCCTGCCACCGCTGATGAGAAAACGGCTTTCGTCGAGCGGTATCTGGATCAGTACAAGACCAAAGCGAAACCTGCTCCCAAGCCTAAACCGCAGCCGGGACAGAAGGTAGTGAAGGAGGAAAAGAAAGAAGAAAAGAAAAAAGACAAAGAAGCCGAAAAAGAAGGTTTTTGAATTGGAGAGGGACCTTAAAGGTCCCTTTTTTTATGGGAACCACTCCCTATCGTTGAACGATGTGTAGCTGAACTTTGCCAGACCGGCCTTAGACACGATTCACACAGACCGAAGAAGGTGAAGCGTTGATGTATTCACTGCATCTGTAACAGTATTTTATTTGTTACAACTCTGCTTTATTCATAGCGTAGTAAGCGAAATTAAAATTGTATAAAAAATAGATGAGAGTCGATAGATGGCTTTGTGTTAAAATTTTACTGGTTATAAGTGACTCGCAAACAAGTTCGATTCTATATAATTGGTAGGCGTATAAACTAAAGAGGAGAACCAGAAAGTATACTAAAAACCAAGCAGTTAACTATAAAACTACGAAGAGAGGAGTTATTCAGCGACTGCAAACCAGTAAATAGCAAACGAAGCTAACTATGGTTTTTTTTCATGTGTAGGTAACCTGAGGTGATGTAAGTAGTCTAAAACTTAGATCTAACCCCATTTGGAACTTAACGGCCAATACAATGAATCCAAAATATCATTTGCTAATCGTGGATGAAAATCCATACGTAGCTGATATTCTTGTCCAGACTTTGAAGACAGACTTTTCTATTACTGTAGCGAACACAGGTCAGGATGCAGCTCGGCTATTAATCCAAGGTCAGCGGTTTGACTGTGTACTTACTGAGCTTAACTTACCGATTTTTAGTGGTCTTGAGTTGACCAAACTTATTCGTATGAGTAAGCTGATCTTCCAGACGCCAATAATTGTTCTTTCAAATGCTCCTGACAGCAACACTCGTATAGAATGTTTAGAGCAGGGCGTTGACAGTTATATTTCCAAGCCTTTTAATCCCTTGGAAGTAAAAGCCAAAATCCACGCTATTTTACGCCGTTCGTCGCGGGATGAGATTCGTGAGCCAGCCTCCGCGCGTCTTCAGCCCGAAGACAAACCCTTCTGGCTTCCTAAATCACGAATTCTTTCTTTACTTTTTAGGGGCTCCCTCGCAACGCATAGTGCTTAACCTCTATGGTGTAGCTTACCTAGTTACTCAGCAAAACGTGTGCCAGCTTTGCAAAGTCACCAAGACGTAGAAGCATACATCTTGTAGCTGAGCAACGCTTGTAGACTGATCTCTTGATCTTGCTGCGATAACGTTATCACACGTAGCAATGAAAGTCAAATGGTTACGTATGAACTCACGAATCGTCAAGAGTAATAAGTAGCAAAGAGCATGTGTTGTCTGAGAATACCTATTTCCGCTAAAAGCCAAACAATGGTCAACAACTACTGGTGAAAGTAAACAGAAGCTAACTCATCATTCACCTTGGAGTTAGCATTTAGGTTGGCAACAAAATACATGCCAAAGCCCGAAAGCGCGATGATAGATAGCCTGCTCAAACTGAACTTTGTGGATATAGCTCCCTTGCCTTACCTCCTTTTAATTGAGGAAGATGACCAGCTTGCTAGCCAAATTGTATCACTACTCGAGGAAATCTGTTCAGTCGTACGGTTCAAAAGCGCTCAGGATGCCCAGGAATGGTTACGGAATGAGCCGTCGATCGATCTGATTATATCGGATACAGATAATGGGCAGGCAGTAGCAACGATGGTAAGAAGTAGAACTTCTTATCGGTCCGTTCCGGTTTTGATGACCAGCTACTCCATCAAACCTGCCCTGCTCAAAACAGCCATCAACGCTGGTGTTACTGATATACTGTCGATTGATAAAGACGCTTATGCATTGCAGTCGCAGATACGCTATTACCTAGAACTAAACAAGCAAGTACTATCGGCTCCCAGCAATGGCCGTTTGGTAACCAGTAGTCGCTTTGTTCTGCCTTGGTGGAAACGGGCAATCGACATTACCGTGTCTTTCTCTATTCTGCTTCTCCTGTCACCTTTACTTGTACTGGTGGCAATCTTGATTAAACTTGACTCTAAAGGACCAATCGTCTATAAATCGAAGCGGGCAGGGACAAATTTTTACGTGTTCAACATGCTTAAGTTTCGCACAATGAGCACGCAGGCTGACCAACAGATTCGGGATCTGGCCTCTCAGAATATTTACGCAAAATCGGCTACTCAGAACCATTCCGATGATGGCGCTGACCTTAGAAGTGAATACCGCTGCGACGCTTGCCGACAAGGGGGTATAGCTTGCCAGCAGCCACTTTTCGATCAAGATCAAATAGTTTGTGAGAAAGTATTTCTGCGGGAAAACGAAGAAGCCGCCAAGTTCATGAAATTCCGAAATGATCCGCGAATTACCCGACTTGGTTCCCTGCTTCGCAACAGTAGCATTGATGAACTGCCACAACTTTTCAATATTCTGCTAGGCGATATGTCGCTGGTTGGTAATCGGCCTCTGCCTCTCTACGAAGCCGAAAAGCTGACCTCCGACGAATTTGCTCAACGGTTTGCCGGCCCCGCTGGACTGACCGGACTGTGGCAAGTTAAAAAGCGGGCAAAAGGTCAGGGCCCCATGTCCGATTGGGAACGTACCCAGCTGGACATTGAATACGCAAATACATTTTCCTTTAAAACGGATATGTACATTCTCTGTAAAACGTTCTTCAGCCTTTGGCAGAAAGAGAATGTGTAAAACGTCTGATTATTGATTTAACGCTGCCTTTCGTTGGCCAGCTCCAGAAATAGCCTAACAGTGAGACAACACCATGTTTGAACGAACATTCCTTCTTACCCACCAACCACGCGACACCCGCTGGCTTTTTACGCTTTTAGGGATTCTGATCGCAATGACCGCGGGTTGGCTCATTGGAAATTTCGGGCCATTGGGCGCGCTGATGACGGTGGGTTTGCCCGTAGGTTTGTTGTTGCTTATCAGCATACTACTAGAGCCGAAGGTTGGCTTATTTGTCTATCTGAATCTAAGCTTTATGCTGGGTTTTACCCGCTTCATTCAAAGCGATTCTCCTCTCGGCTTAGCGATGGATAGCACGCTGATGTTAACGCTACTAAGCGTGCTACTGAATGCTAAACGTATGGACTGGAAGCAGCTTCGGTACCCGGTTTACTTTGCCCTGGTATTCTGGCTGCTGTACACAATTCTAGAGCTTTTAAATCCTGAAGCGCCTTACCGACCGGCCTGGTTTTATCACGCACGCGCATTCTCGCTGAACTGGTTCTATATGGCCACCATCATGCTGGTCATGCCGATTAGAAAAGAAGACATCCGTTTGATAATCAAGACGTGGCTTATCTGGTCTTTTCTCGCTGCACTCTGGGGGTTTAAACAACAATATATTGGCCTGGCAGAAGCCGAACAACGGTGGCTGGCGGAAGGAAATGCGAAAACCCACCTTCTTTGGGGGCAACTACGAACGTTCTCGTTTTATTCCGATGCCTCACAGTTTGGCGCTGAGATGGCGAGTGCAACGCTTTTTTCGGCTATAAAATTTGCGGATGAAAAAAGGCTGGTGCATAAACTCATTTATCTGGGTCTTGCCTTGGTTTTTTTCTGGGCTTTTGCCATTTCCGGTACGCGAAGTGCCTTTTTCGTGCTCGTTGCTGGTTTCCCTTCCTATTTAGTACTCCGCCGTAATATGGGCATGATTGTTCGGGGAGCTCTCGTTGCTACTCCCCTCTTGGCGATTCTTTTATTTACGCACATCGGCGATTCGAACTACCACATTTACCGTATTCGTACGGCCTTACATCCGAGCGAAGATGCTTCGTTCCTGGTACGTCTGGAAAATCAGCAGAAACTCAGGGCCTACCTCAAGCACCTGCCCTTTGGCGCAGGAATTGGTACGTCGGCCGATACGGGAGCCCGCTTTTCACCCAATCACTTCGCGGCTCAAATTCCTCCCGATAGCTGGTACGTTGAAATCTGGATTGAAACCGGTATTGTGGGCCTAACGCTTTATTTGCTTATGCTAGCTACTATGATTGGCTACGGCACTTACAAAGTCTGGCAGATCAAAGACCCTTGGTTGTTCAAGCTGATGACTATTCTTTTGGCCAATTTTATTGGGATAACGCTAATGTGTTATTCGAACCCAACACTAAGCCAATTCCCTACCTCTACCATGTTGTACATAGCTTGTATCCTGTTTACAACCTGTCATCGCTGGGATAACGTGACAGAGAAATCGCTCGAAAAAGTCATGGCCTGATACCGTTCACAATAGCATCCGTGCAATTCTCTTCCAGACTTACTTTATCTATCAGAAGCAAGTCTACATAGCAAGAACGCTATACCCTCTATCAACGATCGTTTCACTATTTACACCTTCTCATTTAGCAATGAACTTGTTTTCAAACCCGAAATGGCTACAGCGCCACGAGTATCCTTACGCCAGCATCGATCAGGTTCCTCAATCTATTTTTGATGAAATCAACGCTCGGTTAGATAAGCAAATCAGTACAAAACCGCTGGTTTCTGTTATGGTGATTGCTTACAATGAGGAAGTTAATATCCTTCGTAGCATCAGTTCGCTATCGTGCCTGAAAACAACGATTCCGTTTGAGATTGTTGTCGTGAATAACAATTCAAAGGACCGTACTCAGGATACAATCGATAAACTGCACGTCAGGAAGTTTTTTCAGCCAATTCAAGGATGTGGTCCGGCCCGGCAGCTGGCTCAGGAAATGGCCGTTGGCAAATACATGCTGCTTGCCGACGCGGATTGTTTGTATCCCGTCAATTGGCTTGATGAGATGATGAAAAAACTTCAGCAGCCCGGCGTTGTCTGCGTCTACGGACGTTACTCGTTCATTGCCAATCCCGAACTCCCCAGATGGCAACTTACCCTGCACGAAACGTTAAAAGACATCGTTGCCGAGTTTCGCCACTTTAAAAGACCTTACCTCAATGCCTACGGCATCAGCATGGGTTATCTTCGGGAAGCCGGTTTGAGAGCGGGTTACATGATGCACAATCGAACCTGGGGTGAAGACGGACGGCTTTGCTTTGATATGATGCCTTACGGTAAGGTTGTTCAAATGAAAACAAGTTCGGCGCGTGTCTGGACAGGCCCCAGAACGCTTATGAAAGATGGTACGATCTGGAAGGCGCTGGGTAAGCGGGTGAGAAAAGAGTTAGACAGAGCGTTTTCTTACCTCACTCCTCAAGCACCACACGACACAAAAACTTCGGAAGACTAAACAGCGGGCCGTTCTTCATCACCAAAGCATGAATAATTTTGATAGCATCATCTGTGTCGGTCAGACGCCCTGGGAAGGAGACTTTCAAAAGGCGGTTGTGCAGTTGATGACAGAAATGGCAGTCCGACACCGGATCCTATACGTCGATTATCAATATACCGTAAAAGATTGGGTGATGGGCGTAACCGGACAGCGAGACGTTCCTGTTCGGGAGCTGATGCGGCTATCAAATCCACTGACGAAAAAGGTAAGCGAGAACGGCAGCGAAGTTTACGTTTGGACACCGCCCCTGATGTTGCCTATCAACTGGCTGTCAGCGAAACCGCACGACTTGCTTGTGGAATGGAATATTAACCGGCTGGTTGCGGGGCTTCGGCGCGTAATGCGTCAGTTAAACATGACTCGGCCTTTGGTCATCAATGGACTAAACCCGGTCTTTGGGTTACCCATGCTTAAGCGATTGAACGAATGTGCCACCGTCTATTACTGCTTTGACGAGATAACCATTATAAAGTGGATGAACCGGCACGGTAGCCGCTATGAGCCAGCGTATCTCCGGCAAGTCGATGCGGTTGTTACGACTTCAGAGACACTGCGTCAGTCGAAGTCCTCAGTGCAGCCTAACACATTCTGCGTTAAAAATGGTGTCAACTTTGACCTGTTCAACCAAGCCCAACAACTGGTTGATTCGCAGCCAACAACCAAACAAGTAGTTGGCTATCTTGGTACAGCCGACGACCGTATTGACCTTGACCTGGTGGAATTCTGCGTTCAAACGATGCCTGACGTAACATTTCAATTTGTCGGCGAAGTGCATGAACCAGCCATTACCCAGCGTTTATCCAATTACCCAAACGTTGTTTTTACCCCGCCCCGGCAACCTGCTGACCTACCCCCTTTGCTGGCAGGGATGAGCGCGGCAATGATTCCATTCGTCTGTAACGACCATACTTATACCATCTATCCGCTAAAAATTAACGAGTACTTGGCGGCTGGCCTTCCTGTGGTATCAACACCTTTTTCGCTGCTCAACGACTTTGACGGCGTAGTCGAACTAGCAGCAACCAAGACCGAATTTTCGCAGGCGCTTCGTAAAGCCCTGGCCGATACTAGCGCCAACAAAGTTGCACATCGTATTGCAATGGCTAGAAACAATTCGTGGAAAAAGCGGGCAGATGAATTTGAAGCGGTGATTCACCAGATACCGGCTGCTTTCACACCCGATTCTGTGACGGCTACCCGCTAGTTTTACTTGAAAAAGGCAGTTGTGCCTCCGCTTAAATACGGCTCCAGTTTGCCGGTATAAGGTCTTTTGTATCCCAGGTCGGCTTGTTTTTAAACCACTGCTTCGGGGCAATAACTACTTTATCTTTTCTGGGATTTAACCAGGCGCCCCACCAACTAAACGAACTGTTGGCAATGATGTGATGGTGACATAACCCCATCAATTGCAAATCATCCAGGTCAGCTTCCGGCCTCGTATTTGTAACAAATTCGTGTGGGGCATTGATCGCAAGATTTTGCCGGACCCAATCCGGATCATCACTAAAAATAAAAAACTTACCCTGGGAAAACCGATCTGTTAGAAGTGGAATTGCTCTTTGGTAATAATCGAGGCCAAGAAAACCGAACGACTGGCTAAACTCAGGATGCGTTACGTAATCCCCACGCCGAATATGAAGGGATATGGGAATAGCCTCCCGTTCAATCGCTGCCTTATACCTACCGAATGTAGAGCCGGTTTGCCGTTTGAATGTCAGCTCCTTTCGGATTGTATCAGCAGCGGTAGCAAAGTAAGTCTCTGACTGCCAGCAACCATCCAGTATAATAACTTTTGATTTAGCCTTTACTAGTTCAGGATCAACGTGAAATTGTTCTTCCAGGTGAAATTCAACGAAAGGCTTTAACGTACGGTCTGGGAATAGCTTTGTTGCCTTCGATACGTACAGATACGGTGAGGTATCCAGCAGGCGATAGTCAATGCCAAAGGGATAAAGCTTAAACTTTCTGGGCGTATCGGTCTCGTATTCGTATTTGTAATAGCTCAAGTCAAAATAAAGCGATGTTTTGTTCTGAAGAGCGAGACGCCTGCCCAACGCATACTGAAATAACTGATTTCCTAATCCGCCTGAAATTCTGGCAATTACCATGCCCATTAATCGTTAAAGTAAACTAGTTTGGGTCAATCTGGCTGTCTCTACCCTTGCGAAAAGCCCTTGTACCTTGTTGCTTAGTGACCGCTGGTCTCAAATTTTAGCGACTCCACTTATTGGACTAATTCTGAAGAAACAGGTTACTATCAACCGTATAAAATTTGGGACTTCCGGCACTTGGTTGATAGGCAACCGCAGCCTGATGATCATCGTCGACCCGAAAACTGGTGATCGTCCAGAAGCCGTCCTTTCCAGGTAGATCAACGCTCGATTGGTGCTCGCCATCCAACGAAGGGATTCGATAGAAATCATCGTCGATACCCTTCGCGGTAGCTTTCACGAGCGCTTCTTTTCGTGTCCATAAACGATAAAATTCCTTTTTCGGATTGTTACTACCTCCGATAAAGGCTTGTTCTTCTGCGCTAAAACTGGTTGACAGGATATCCTGAAACGTAAAGTTGTCTTCTTCTTTTTCTAGATCAACGCCAACTTCGGCTTTGCTCACAGCCAGCATAATCCAGTCACCAGCGTGCGATACATTAAAGTGAACCGCACTGAAGCCCGCTATCAGTGGTTTTTTGTTTATGCCGGTTACGAGCCGAATAGTAGCCGGTTTCCGGTCCACCAATTTTCCGATAACAATCTTCGTTAGCGCACGCCCGTACACGAATCGATTTCGATCGCTTATTCGACGGAACCGTTCTGCACGCTCCCACTCGTCGGGTTGTAAGAGAGTGAGCATGTAAGGGTTGACTTCCAGATCAGCGGGCATAAACAGCCGGAATACAGCAACCTCGTCGCAAAATGAACAAACTGCCCAGCTTGACCAATCAACAGTCTGCAAAGTGTTACACCAAACGGTCGTCGCTTTCATACATAGCTAAAAAATCCACAACTAATAACTTAATCACCCTATCAGATTTAAACGCAAATCATTTTAAATCAATGAATTAACTCTATATGAATTCTTCATTAAAAGGGTGACCCATCCCAAAAACAAAAGTCTTAATTCTAGAACAAGCTGAAACGGACTGTTGGATCGCCCGCAAAAATGTCACTTCACCTTTTCACCACTACTGATGCGCCAATCGTCGCTAAAAATGGATGTCATACGAGTCCGTGCAAAGTAATACATGAATAACCACTTGTGATGGCACAACATAGTTAGCTTTTTTCATAAACCGAACTCCAGCTGCTTCGTCAGTTCGACGCCTAAGTATATTCTATACCTATCTGAAGAGCTTCGCACGCGCGACTGCTATAATCAGCAGACTTTTCCGATAGATTCTATTGATCAGACCACACTTTGCTATACACTAAGATGACTGATTGGCTGACCTACCGCATCAACCTATCTGTACCAATGAGAAAAAGTATTTTGACAGTACCAGCTGCGTGTATTGCGTTATTGATTTTTGCCCGGTCGGGAGAACCTAAAATCCCTCACTCAGCAACGTCAATGACCATGAACTCGGCCAGCAAAATACCGATGGACCCTAAGCGCTGGTATCAGGTAAATAACGTAAGCAGCGGGCTGGAAGGACTTTTTGATGGAATCACGGACGAAAGTGTCAACACGGGCTGGAGTAAAATATTGTCTAATTACGATGCTTATTACCCGCTGCTTGACGGTGAAACAATGAGCATCGAAAGCATTCGCTTCTACGACGGCGCGGGTACCAACACGGATGCGCCCATGACCTTATCGATAATAACGGATAAGTGGGAGCGAATTCCTATCGCTCGTTTTGTTGGCGATCGGTACCAGTCCTGGGTAGGTCCAAACCCCGATCAACTGGATGAATTTAACCTAAAAACACCAATTACCGGCGCACGCTATTTGGTTATCAATACGTCAGGCTCTTACCCAACAGAAATGGAGCTCTATGGCGTCTATCAACCAAGTCAACGTCAGATCACCGCTCCTACGGTCCGCGCCACACCCTTTCGGCAATCCTTGGGTGTCAATGTATTCGAGTGGAATTTTGAAGAAGGTAGTTCTCCCTGGAAAGTTGAAGATAGCCGTGTTGAGGCAATGAACGCTTTTTCGTCGGTTCGCCATTACCTCGACTGGGAAAAGCTGGAATCGCAGAAAGGCAATTACACATTTAATCCATCCGGTAGCGGTAGCTGGAATTATGACGCGATCTACGAACGCTGCCAGGCGGAAGGCATTGAGGTGTTAGCCTGCTTAAAGACAATTCCAAAGTGGTTGGAAACAACGTATCCCGAAGGAGAACGCGACTACGAAAACGTACCAGCCCCGTATGGCAGTGATTTGCTATCACCCAATTCATACATCGATCAGGCCCGGTTAGGTTTTCAATTTGCCGCTCGGTACGGTAGTAATAAAAAGGTAGATCCCTCGCTGGTAAAGGTAAGCAATGTAAAAACCTGGGCGGGCATCAATGAGGTAAAAATAGGGTTAGGCTTGATTCGTTACGTCGAGTGCGAAAACGAACGGGACAAAACCTGGAAGGGTAGAAAAGCGTACCAATCGGCTCGTGAATACGCTGCTAACTTATCCGCTTTTTACGATGGTCATAAAAACACACTCGGTTCGGGCGTAGGCGTAAAAAATGCCGATCCATCCATGACTGTGGTCATTGGCGGTCTGGCGGCTTCAAGCACTGACTATGTCCGGGGTATGGTTGACTGGTGTCGTGAGTTCAGAGGCTACCTACCCGACGGTCGAATCAATCTTTGCTGGGATGTCATCAATCAGCACTTGTATGCTAACGATGCCAAATCATCGCAAAACGGTGGTGGAAGCCGGGGTGCGGCTCCCGAATTATCCGGCGTTGGTGAGCAGGCGGCAGCCTTTGTCGCTTTATCGCATCAGCTAGCCCATGATATGCCCGTCTGGATCACCGAAGCCGGTTATGATGTCAATCAGGGCAGCCCATTCAAGGCAATTGCGATTGGCAACAAAAGCGTTCTGGAAACGCATGCTGACTGGACTTTGCGCACAGCGCTGCTTTACACACGGGTAGGTATTGACCGGTTATTCTTCTACCAGCTTTACGACGACAATATTCAGAACCCAACTCAATTTAGCTCGATGGGTCTGGTAAACAGCGATAAAACGCGCAAGCCTGCCGCTGACTACCTCTACCAGACTCACCGACTTTTAGGCGATTACCGCTATAAAGAAACAATCAGTACTGACCCTCTGGTCGATCGCTATGAACTGGATGGCCGTTCGGCGTACATGCTGGTCATTCCCGACGAACGAGGCCGAACCGGCACCTACCAGTTATCGGTGAACAAGGGTGATACAGCACAACTCTACACGCCTAAAATAGGAAGTGATGTGATGAGTCAAACCTCATTACTTAGTACGACGGGTACTGTTACGGTGCAGGTGAGCGAAACGCCCGTATTTGTTGTGACCTCTTCGGATGGGAAGGAATCAGGAGATTTAGGAAATGTACAGGTTTATCCAAACCCCACTACTTCCTTTGTCAACTTAGTTATTGAGAATGGCTCAACAGCTGACGTAGATATAACGGTCTTCGACAGCGCCGGCCGACAACGTACGCGAGTAAATTTTCCCAAGTCAGGCCGTACATTCACCGAGAAAGTAGATCTGGCTTCATTGCCCTACGGTGTATATCTGCTTGACATACGACAGGGCAAAGCACGAACAGTAAAAAAAATTATCAGAAACCGGTAGGATCAATTATACCGTACCCTACCCAGACTAGTCAGTAGAATACCGCATGAGTAACACGAGCAAGGCAATGAACGGTGGAAAGTGGATTACAATCGCCACGACCATATCGACCGTCTTTCAATTTTTACAGGTAGCATTACTAGCCCGTTTATTAGATCCTTCTGCTTTTGGGATTGTCAGCATCAGTACGTTGATCATTAGTTTCTTTCAGATATTTTCTAATCTTGGTTTTTCCAATTCAATTATCTACAAGCAGGAAAGCGATCAGAAAGTATTATCAACTTTGTATTTCTTGAACTTATTCGTTGGTATTTCTATATTTATCGTTATTCAATTTACCTCTCCTTTTATTGTTTCCTTTTATCATGAACCAAAACTAGAACGGGTTCTTCAATTTTCTTCCTGCTACTTTATAATTGTTTATTTCGGACAACTTTATCTATTCATCTTAGAGAAAGAATTAAAATTCAAATCGGTCGCTATAATCGATATCGTCGGCACTGTTATTGGATCAGCAGTAACGGTAATACTAGCCTACAGTGACTATGAGGAATTATCGCTTATTCTTGGCTCTCTTGCTATGCAGCTTGTCAAGGTTGTACTGCAAATAGCGTTTGGTATTAAGTATTTTATTCCAACGTTATCATTAGACTTCAATAACATACAGGAACACTTAAAATTCGGGATTTATAATCTGGCGGATGGACTACTCGGTTTTACTCAAGCCAATTCTGACAATATTTTTATTGGCGGCATGTTAGGTGTCAAAATGTTGGGATACTACACAATTGCTTACCAACTAGCAGTATATCCTACTGGTAAATTGAATCCGATAATCCTACAAGTTGCTTACCCGATATTGGCTAAAATGAAGGATGACACGTCTGGTTTAAAAAAATCGTACTTGAAAATTCTTGATTTTATTAGCTATTGCAACATGCCGTTACTTGCTGGACTATTCATTACAGCAGATAGCGTGGTACCGCTGATTTATGGTCCTGGTTGGGATAAAACAGTTGATTTGATTCAGGTTTTCGTCTTTGTTGCTATTCTCTCGTGCCTGAGCCATCCTTTGTTTACACTAGCTTTCACGAAAGGAAAACCAAACTTACTCTTCTATCTTAATCTCGCAACCCTGGTCGTAAAAATACCTTTGGTATACTGGCTGGGTACTTATTGGGGCGTTATGGGTATTGCTGTTGCCTTTTTATTAGCCACCTTGTTTAATCTGATCGCTAACTTCTTACTAGTTCAACACCTGATCGGCGATTTTTTTGGGAGCTTCCTCCGAAGTATTGCAAAACCGACCATCTTCTGTCTGATTATGGTACTGGTCATTTATATTTTTAAGCTCTTTGTAAATACCCAAGATCTTACCAATACAATCGTAGAAATAATTATTGGTGGATTAACGTACGCAGCCTTAACGCTATCGTATAAAATCTCTTTTGATGAAATAAAAACGTACCGTCAATCGCTAACTAGTTAGTTTATTCTTTAAGAAGCTAATTAGTTACAGACAGACAAAATTAACCAATACACTACTTTCATAAATAAACAAGCACTGTTAAAAATAGAGCAGCTGTCTCATCTTTTTCACACTCACTGGCGACAATTTATTTCACGTAATAATCTAGTCATTTTTTATGTGAAATAGTACGTGTAAATTCTGTAATTTGGTCTCATAGTACTGAAAGTATATTTATAATGCAACACTAATTTCTTTCTGGAAACGGTATGAATGTTCAACTAAAAGTCAATCAGTCTACAAAAAGTCTTATTACGGAAGTTGATAAGCGCATTAATATTTCAAGAGCAGAGCTTATAAAAGAATACATTGAGCCTGCGATTCCGGTTGTCTTAACAAATGCCACTAAAGACTGGAAAGCAAGGAATAAATTTAACCCGCAATTTTTTAAGGATAATTACGGACATATAACCAAAGAAATTAAGGGCAAGACCTATACTTTACCCGAGTATATTGATTTGATGCTGCAATCGACCCCGGAGAAGCCAGCGCCTTATCCCTTTAATTTCAATATTGAGCAACGCGCTCCCGAACTGCTCGACGATTTAAAGCCCGAAATAATTTACGCTAAATCGGACCGGATAAAAAATCCTTTACTACCCAAATTTATGCTGCGGGGTACGGAGGTTTATGAACTCTTTTTTGGCGGAAATGGCGGCCACTTTCCTTTTTTGCATGTAGATGCATTATTTCTGCATACGCAAATTACTCAGTTGCACGGCTCAAAGGAATTCATCCTTTTCCCTCCCGAGCAAACCGCTTTTATGTACCCAAGAGAAGACAATCCTAAAATTTCTCAGGTCAACGTTTTCAATCCAGACCACGATAAATTTCCTCTTTTTCGGCAAGCTAAACCCATACGAGTGACCGTTGAAGAAGGAGAGACTATTTTGTTCCCCACAAAATGGTGGCACACCACGCAAATTCACGAGCCGTGTATTTCGCTGGGACGGGTTCATCTGAATGCTTCAAACTGGAACGACTTCGCGAACGATAATTACCAATCCCTGAAAACATATCGTCCTGGCATGGCTGTCCCAGCGTTGGTCTATACTAAGGTGCTAGGACAACTCATTAATTTACAGGAAAAAATCAGCGTGTAGTTTTCCTCATAGACTCGAGCCGGTTGGCTATAGTCTCAGTTTCAAGGTGCTGATACTATAGCCAACCGGCTCGAGTTTCGTATAGAAAGCGAATTTTATTACTTCGCTCATTTCATTACCCACGAAGGCAGTCTTACTACCGACTTACTTATCCGACCTAATCATTATCCAGCGCCTTTTGCAATACCTGGGCGAATACCTTGTCGTTGGGCGGCAACAGCATCATTTGATGATCACCTGGTACTTCGTGCACGCGAACGCCTTTTAAGGCGTATTTCTTCCAGCCCAGGAATTTGTTATCGTCAACAAAATAAAGCCGGGTCTTCGCTTTGAAAAGGTCAACAACTCCGTCGTAAGGCTTCATTTTGTAGTTCTGATACGCAATCTCGTGCTTCTCGACAATGAGGCTTAGCAGATCGAATCCTTTTTCGGGCTCTGGCTCCTCCCGCAAGCCAACAGCTTTCAGCAACGAGTTGATCTGCCGCTCAATATACTGCTGCTGGTAGCGAATAGTAGGAATGGGCTGTACCAGCAATGATTTGGTGAACCACACTATCTTTGGAAATTGCCGCCGTATCTTACGGGTCCACCGGTTTACCAACGAGTAGTTTGCCTCCCACTCCTGAGCGTTTGTATCAAGCATTGCCAATAGCTTCACTTCTTTACCCATCGCTTTTAGCTGGCGGGCCATTTCAAGCGCCACGTAGCCTCCAAACGAGTAACCAGCAATGGCGTATGGGCCGGTAGGATTCTGTTCCAGGACTTCCGAATTATAAAATTCGGCAATCGATTCCATCGTGTCCAGTGGTTCGTCGATACCGTCTAACCCTCGTGCCTGCAAGCCGTAGATGGGTTGTTCGGGGTCCATATTAGCCAGGAAGCTACTGAAATTCAACAGGTTTAGTCCGATGCCGTGAATAATGTAGATCGGAACTTTGCTGCCCTGCGGTTTAATAGGGACCAGGGATTTCCATTTGGTAGCGGGCTTGTTTTCCTGAAATAGCTGGGCAAGCTTATGGATGGTCGGGTACGTCATCAGTGTCGACAAGGGCAAACGCCGACCTGTTTCTTTTTCAAGCCGTGTCATCACCTGCACCGCAATCATTGAGTGGCCACCCAACTCAAAGAAATTGTCATGAATACCGACCTTCTCCAGACCAAGCGTATCAGCCCATATGGCAGTGATTAGCTTCTCGGTATCTGTTACAGGCTCCGTAATGCCTTTGCCCGCCGACCGTAAAGCACTGTTTGGCTTGGGAAGTGCCTTTCGGTCAATTTTCCCGTTTGGTGTAACAGGAAACTCCGTCAAATAAACAAAATCCGACGGTACCATATAATCAGGCAAAACCTCCTGCAACTTCGTTCGCCACAGCAATACCTGGTTCGTGAAGGCTTCATCGGTACTTGGTGATTTCAGTACCAAATAAGCAGCCAGCCGTTGATCGCCAGGGCGGTCTTCACGGGCAACGACTAACGCTTCTTTAACGCCATCTAATGCTTGCAACGCCTGCTCTACTTCGCCTGGCTCTACCCGATAGCCTCTAATCTTAATCTGTTGATCACTGCGCCCCAGGCAATGTATTTCACCATTAGCCATGAATTTGCCGAGGTCGCCAGTGCGGTACATTTTTGCCGACATGGAGCCAGCAAACGGATTCGGAACGAATTTTTCTTCCGTCAATTCAGGGCGGTTGAGGTAACCGCGCGCTACCCCATCACCGGCGATGTATATTTCACCAACAATACCTTCCGGCTGCGGCTTTAGCTGCTTGTCGAGAACATAAACCTGCGTGTTGTTAATCGGCCAGCCAATGGTGATAATCTCGTCGGTAGCCAGAATCTGTTTACCGGTCGAGTAGATCGTCGTTTCTGTCGGCCCGTACATATTCCAGAGCGTATCGCACCGTGCCGTAAGCTTTTGGGCCAGATCTTTCGACAATGGTTCACCGCAGCACAAAACCTTTAAGGGTAATTTCTTTTCCCAGCCTGCAGCCAGCATCATCTTCCAGGTTACTGGCGTCGCCTGCATGATCGTTATTGGCTGATCAGGTCGGCCTGCGTTCGTTCGCACAGGCTCGTCAAGTTTGTCCAACAGCGCTCGCCCATCTTTAGCCGTCTCAGAGTCAGCCAGCACAAGCGTAGCTCCCACCAGCAAAGGCAGGTACAATTCCAGACCAGCTATATCGAATGATACTGTAGTAACCCCCAGGAGCACATCATCGCTGGTGATACCAGGCAGCGTGATCATACTGTATAGCAGGTTAACCAGATTCTCGTGCTCAATCAATACTCCTTTGGGACGGCCTGTCGAACCAGACGTGTATAAAATATAAGCCAGATCACTACCCGAAACAGTTGTATAAACTTCGGGGTGAGAGGATTCCTTATAAGTAGCCAACAACGATTCGATCAGTACTTCTTTAGCCTGATGCTCAAGTCGTCCAGCGTATTTCTTTGAGGTAATCAACAGACCCGCCGACGAATCGCTCAGCATAAAAGCAATACGATCCTGCGGATAGGTCGGGTCGATAGGTACGTAAGCGGCTCCCGCCTTGAGAATGGCTAGCAAAGCAATAACCAGTTCCGGGGAGCGGTCCAGCACTACGCCCACGACATCACCAACGTTTAGTCCGCCCGCCTGCATTGCCCGAGCCGCCTGATCTGCTTTTTGATGCAGCGTCTGATAATCCAGCGAATGTCCGTTTGCGATAAGTGCTGTTTTTTGAGGAAAGGCAGCCGCAGTCTTCGCTAGTAGCTCGTGTAAGGGTGTGTTTCGTGGGTACTCAGCGGCAGTATTGTTCCAGTTAGCCAGTTTCCGCAGCAGGTCGCTTTGATTGGTTAATGGAATTTGTTCAATGCAAATCGACGGGTTCGCTACTACCGCTTTCAGCAGGCTCACAAACTCCGCCATCATCCAGTCGATTGTACTTTTCTGGAATAACTGCGTGTTGTATGAGCATTCTATAGTCAATGAAGTTGCAGACGAGCCGCTTACGTTGACCGACAAATCAACCGTTTCAAATTCGCGCGCATTGCTAATTAGCTGATGTTCAAGACCGTAAAAATCAACCCCGCTGTCCAGACCGATATCTACGTTGAAAATAACCGGCACTAAGGGCACCCGTGATGCGTCGCGACTGATCGGTAGTTTTTTCAGTAAGCTACCGAACGTTAACTGCTGATGCTCGTAAGCGTTGAGTACCTCCTCTTTCCGCTGACGCAGAAAATCATCGAAACGTTGACCAGACTGGATGGTACTCCGCAGCGGCAGTAGATTTACGCAGTGACCAACCAGACGAAGATTACCCGTAGCCGATTGCCCTGCTGCCGGCAGCCCCAGTGTAATATCCTGCTGACCGGTCAGGCGGTGCAGCAGTGCTTCAAAGGCCGCCACCAACGTAGTAACAAAGCTGCTGCCCGCTTTTATACCCATTTGTTTGACAGCAAGCACTAGGCCATCGTCCAGCGGATAATCACGGCGACTGCTTTTGTACGTCCGTAAAGCTGGTCTTGGAAAATCAGTGGGTAGGTCTACTACGGGAACCGTCTGGCTGTACTGGTCTATCCAGAACGTCTCGATCTGACGATACTGACTACTCTTTTCAAATGCCTCCTGCTCAACTGCGTATCGGCTGTACGATGCAGGTTCTGGCAGCTTAGGCGATACATTCTGAGCGTAAGCGGAATACAACGCACTCAGGTCCTGTAGAATGATGCCCATCGACCAGCCATCACAAACAAGATGATGCGCTGTCAAGACAAGCTGATGTTCTGGATCCGATAATTTAATCAGTCCCGCCTTAATCAGAGGGCCATTCAGCAGATCGAAAACGTGTAAAGCATCCTGTAGTAAGTAGGACGCAACAATTGCCTTTTTCTCTTCCTCCTTCTGCTTTGAACAATCAATGTAGTCCGCTTTGATGGGCGACACCTGAAAGACGCAAATCTGTCTGCCATCAGCGCTAAAAGCAGAACGTAACGCTTCGTGCTGCTGGACAACGGCCAGCAAAGCGCGCTCTAAAGCTGACTTATCTAACGAACCTTGTAGCTTAAGTGAGACCGACTCATTGTAGGCTCTATTAGCGTCGTCACCGCCCAACTGACAAGAGGCCCAGATTTCCTCCTGCGATTCAGTAATCGGTGCTAACCGTAGCAGCTCAGGACCGGCAAATGGATCAAAGTCAACTTCAACAAACGTTATATCGGTCTGTGTATCACTTCTCACCATTTAAATCTCGGTTAATTTGACTTGTAAATATTTACCAGGTTGTTCGGGATTAGGCACAAACCAAGCCGGGTTTCCGGTCTTATCCCGCCCCAACCGTGCTCCCTGAACGGGAGGAAAAGCGCCTTCGCCAGCAACTTCTACACTGGCCATCTGCACCCGACTGGTAAGCGTCAATTTAGCGTCCAGAAAACCGGCCTCAATCAATTCGTTTACGCTTTTCGAAAACCGATCAACGATTGTATCTATCTCTTTATCCGTATGAGCTTCTGTCAGAAAACAAGGGAATCCGTCCCAGATATGGATTCCTTTTTCGCGCATAAGCGTGAAAAGCAGTTCACCATAAGCTACCTCTTCTTTAAACTTTATTTTCCACAGTGATCCAAACTGAACGACGATCAGTGGAATTCTTTGCCGGTCGATAATACCGTTTAAAGCATCGGCTAACCGCTTTGTTTTTAACGTAAGCCCTTCCTGCAAGGATGGCCCCTTCTTTTTCATGTATTGCAACGATGCGTTAGCGGCTGCCAAAGCGAGTGGGTGACGCACAAATGTTCCCGCGAAATAAGTGACGCCCGCTTCAGGCGCGGAATTGTCCCCGTACTGCCAGAAACCACCATCAAGCGCATCCATAAACGCTCGCTTACCCGCGATAACGCCGATTGGCAAACCAGCCCCTACAACTTTACCATACGAAGCCAGGTCAGCTTTGATACCAAACAGCGCCTGCGCTCCGCCAGGGTGCGTTCTAAAACCTGTAATTACTTCATCAAAGATCAGCGCGGTTCCCGATGCCGCCGTGATTTTACGTACTTGCTTGAGAAAGTCAATGGGTACGAACTCAGGCCGACGGCTCTGCACAGGCTCCACCAATACAGCGGCTAATTCGTGAGCGCGTTCCCGAATAATCTGCAAGCTTTCTTCCGTACCGTAATCCAGGATCAGCATATTCTGAACGGATTCGGGCATAATACCCGGCGCTGCCGGAAACGACTTCAGCTTTTTGCTACCGCGCACCAGCACCTCATCAACGATACCGTGGTACGATCCTGAAAACGCAACGATCAAGGACCGACCCGTAACCGTGCGCGCAATGCGCATCGTCCCTAGTACCGCTTCCGAACCTGTGTTGCACAAAGCAGCCCGATCCGCACCCGTCAGGTCGCAAATCAGTTGGCTCACCTCGCCGGCAAGTTCGTGCTGAGGGCCTACCTCATACCCGTTTTCGATCTGGTCGTGCAGGGCTTGCTTGATCATCTCCGGCTGATAGCCAAACATGTTGGAGCCAAACCCATTGAGGGCGTCAATGTACTCATTGCCATCAATGTCCCACAAATGACTTCCCTTGGACCGATTCACGACCAACGGATACACAATTTCCTTCGTCAATGGCCGGAAGCCCGATACGACCCGTGGGTCTGCCATGTGCGAACGGTGCTCCTGCGCGAAGGCTTTACTCTGCTTCGTCTTCTGATTGTACCGGCGGGTCAGTCGATCTAGAAAGAATTGCTGTTCATCGGTCAATTCAGCAATCTGACGTTCAATTTTAGCCGTTGCGCCAAACGGTTTTTTATGCTCAATCTGCTCTTCGGGAGTTAGTTCAGCCGCAGTAACGTGGACTGGTTTTGCCGGAGCAGCTTTGGGTGGAGATGCGGTTTTTGCTGGCGCACTGGTCGCTACGACTGGCTGTGGTACCGGAGCCGGTGACATGGCAGGAACTGGTGAATCGCCCTGCATGAGCGCGACTTGTTTCGCCAGCAACTGAAGCTGTTGAGCGATGAGACCCAGTGCCGAATCGTTGGCCGAAAGAGGTATCTGAACGGAAGCCGTTACGGGGGTGGTATGGGTATAGCTCGGCTGAGCAGGAGCCGCTACGGGTTGCGGTACGGGAGTTGGCGTTTCTTCAGCCGGTAACGCCTGATCGAGATAGGCAGCCAGCAGTTCCTGTGTGCTATACTCATTCGTCAGTTGCCGAAAGGTTACGGGTAGGTCAAACTCTTTCTTCAGTGTTATCGCAACCTGCGTGAGTAGTAATGAGTCAAGACCTATTTCAAGAAAACTCATGTCAGGCGTCACCCCGGTCATATCAATACCGGATGCGTCTTCTAGTAGTTCGTTGATCTTACTAATCAACGTGTCTTTTCTCTTAGCCATTTGATTCATGTGTGAATAAGGTAGATATGCGTCGGAAAGGGTGTGTTGCTGCGTTACAGGTGGCATCAACTCAACCGCTGGGTCAACCCAGCACCGTTTTCGATCAAAAACGTAGGTGGGCAAGTTTACTTTTCTCCGCTGCTGTCCTGCGTAAAATGCATTCCAGTCCGGTTGCAAACCGTTTAGATAAAGCTGCCCAAGCGTGGTCAGAACAGCCTGATACGCGACCAGTGTATCGGGTTGATTGACCAGACCCGCCAATATGGGAATCGACTTTTTGCCGGTTTGCTGTCTCGCCAGAGTAGCTGTAACGTGGCCGGGACCAACCTCCAGCAAAAGCGGGTTCTCCAGATCAACCAGGGTAGCCACTGCGTCCATGAAGCGTACTGTCGCCCGTAAGTGGTTCGCCCAATAAGCCGAGTCTGTAGCCTGCGCATCGGTTAGCCAGGTACCCGTGACGGTTGATACGAGCGGCTTCTGAGGGCGATTCAGCGAAACGGTTTTTACAACCTTCTCGAACTCGTCAACAACCGGATCCATCATTGACGAATGGAACGCGTGACTTGTTTCAAGCGGTTGATTGATAATTTCCTGATCATCGAGCAGACGAACGAAATCGGCTATATGTTCATCGGGGCCCGCTACCACGCACAGTTTCTGACTGTTCACAGCCGCCACGGAAAGGCTCGCGGGCATCATGGCCTGTAGCGTTGCAACATCCATGCGCACAGACAGCATACTACCACGCGGTTGTTCGCTGACCATTTTTCCACGGGTAGCAATCAGTGTCAGTGCATCGGACAGCGAAAAGACGCCAGCCAGATGAGCGGCCACAAACTCACCAATGCTATGCCCACAAAATACAGTCGGTTCAATACCCCAACTCATCCATAGTCGAGCCAGCGCATATTCAGTAATGAACAGGGCGGGTTGTGTATAGCGCGTATTTCTCAGACGATGTTCGGCGTCCAAATCCGCAGTTTGCGGGTAGATTACCTGCCGAATATCGCCTTCAATAAGTGTCATCAACAACTCAGCACATTCGTCAACCGCCCGGCGAAATACAGGCTCATGTTCGTACAGCATACGACCCATGTTGAGAAACTGCGCTCCCTGCCCTGGAAACATAAAGACCACTTCGCCCGGTGTCTCTTTGAGCGTTTTGGCCGTTGAAGAGATGGCCGTAGTGGAAGAAAGTTTTTCGACGAACTCGGTATTGGTTGAGGCTACCGCAAATCGCCGATGATTGAAGTCGGGTCGCGTTGTTTGTAACGTAAACGCTACGTCAGCTAATGCTAATTCAGAATTTTGATGAATTTCCCCGGCCAAACGATTACCGTAAGCGTCACGACTCACCGGCGATTTAGCAGACCAGGTAATCAATTGTACAGGTCGCTCTGTACTAGCGGGTGCTGGTACAGCCTGCGTGAATTCTTCCAGAACGATGTGTACGTTGGTTCCACCCACCCCAAACGAGCTTACGCCAGCGCGTCGCGGCTTATGCTGACGAACACCCGTTAAAGTCCAGTCCGTTAGTTTCGTGTTGACGAAAAAAGGACTATCCGTAAAGTTAATAGCCGGATTAGGCGTGGAGAAATTAAGCGAAGCCGGAATTTGCTTATGGTGCAACGCCAGCGCGGCTTTGATCAATCCTGCAACACCAGCCGCCTGTGTCAAGTGACCCATGTTGCTCTTGAGTGAGCCAATCGCGCAATACTGCGTTTCTGGCTGCTCACCAAACGCAATCGTCAAGCCATCAATTTCTATCGGATCACCAAGGGGCGTCGCGGTTCCGTGTGCCTCTACGTAGCTAATGGTAGCCGGATCAACAGCGGCATCGGTCAAAGCCATTGCAATGGCACCAGCCTGACCTTCCGCGTTCGGAGCCGTAAAACTGCCTTTACCAGCGCCGTCGTTGTTGACGCCGACTCCTTTGATAACGGCGTAAACGGTGTCGCCATCCCGCTGTGCTGCTTCCAGGTTCTTCAACAATACGACGCCCGCGCCATCACTAAAAACAGTTCCCTGCCCCTGCGCATCAAATGACCGGCAATGCCCATCCTTGCTAAGCATTGCCCCTTCCTGATAAAGATGGCCGCTGTAGATTGGCGCGGTCACGGTAGCGCCACCTGCCAGCGCAACGTCGCACTGCCCGCTACGAATGCTTTGAACGGCCTGTGTTATAGCGAGTAACGACGTAGAGCAAGCCGAATACACGCTAACGGCTGGACCTTTGAGATTCAGCTGGTAAGCCGTACGAGAAGCTATGTAATCTTTCTCATTCAGCGTCATAACCTGAAACGCGCCGATTTGATCGACCAGTTCTTTGTTGGTCAGCACGTTGTTCAGGTAATACGTGTTGTTTCCGCATCCGGCAAATACCCCAACACGCCCCCCGTAACGTTGCGGCAAATAGCCAGTTTGTTCCAGCGCTTCCCAGGCAATCTCCAGAAAAATGCGCTGTTGCGGGTCCATCAGCTGAGCAACCGTAGGCGGCAACCCAAAAAACTGTGGATCGAACTGATCGGCGTTGTCAATAACTCCCCTTGCTTTTACATACAACGGATCGTTCTTAAGCTTGTCCGGTATCGTAGCATCCAGTTCATCATCTGTGAAGAATCGCGTTGTTTCGCGACCCTGCTTCAAGATTTC
The DNA here is from genome assembly GCF_023196085.1 of Spirosoma liriopis. Lineage (NCBI taxonomy): Bacteria > Pseudomonadati > Bacteroidota > Cytophagia > Cytophagales > Cytophagaceae > Spirosoma > Spirosoma liriopis. The sequence continues at coordinate 37,115 of NZ_JALPRF010000010.1, read as the reverse complement.
CCAAAACTCATTGATGGTCGTTGCACCCGGAAAACGACCTGCCATACCGATCACGGCTACATCAGCCTGATTAGCTGACCGATCCGCTTTTTCTTCCGCTAAACGGGTAAATGATCCCGTAGATCGAGGTTGCAGGTAGTGCGTAACTCCGGCAACGGTCGGGTACTGGTAGAGCTTTGTTATGGGCAACGTGTGTTGTGCCTGCTTTAAAGCGGCAACCAGTTTCTGAGCCAACAATGAATTGCCACCTAGCTCAAAGAAATTATCGTCCAGACCGACTTTATCCAGTTGGAGTAAGTCGGCCCATATGCTGGCAATTTGCTGTTCGACCTCTGCTTTCGGCTTACGGTACACTACCGCCAGTTCAGGGCGTTTGCGCTCAGGGGTCGGCAGTTGCTTCTTGTCAACTTTCCCGCTGCTGGTTTTCGGAAAATCCGCCATCCAGACAAAAGCCGACGGCATCATGTACTCCGGTAACCGCTGCTCGAGCTCTTTTCGGATAACCGACTTATCAACAGAATCAGCGCTGGCAACGAGATAAGCGATCAATTGCTTTTGACCACCTACGGCTTCACGAGCCACAACGACTGCTTGTTTGACACCGTGAATCTGGTTGATACTAACTTCCAGCTCACCTAACTCGACGCGATGTCCACGAATCTTCACCTGATCGTCCCGACGGCCCAGAAATTCAATCGTTCCGTCGGGTTGGTAGCGGGCCAGATCTCCCGTGCGGTAGATACGCATTGTCCCCTGCTCCGGAATAGCCAGCTCGACAAATTTTTCTTGCGTCAACTCCGCCTGATGCAGATAACCTTCGGCCAAGCAGTCGCCAGCAATCAGGAGTTCGCCAGCCTCACCGTCGGGTAGTAGTGTCAGTTGTTCATCAGCAATGAACAGACCGACGTTATCGATAGCTTTACCAATTGACGGCAACGAGGGCCACTCGCTGGGATTACCCGCTAGTTTTAGCTGGCTTACGACGTGGCACTCAGTTGGTCCGTACTGGTTGAATAACACACAACCGGGCAGTGCCGAAAAGAAAGCGATCAATTGGGGAGTGACCTTCAGCTGTTCGCCCGCCGTCATCACTTCTCGCAATGATTTCGGAAAACGCTGCGTAGTAACGGCAACCTCGGCCAGGTATTGAAGCGCCACAAACGGCAGAAACAACCGGTTTATCGATTGCTCGTCAATAAATGCCAGCAGTGCGTTTAAATCCAGCCGCAACGCTTCATCGATCAACATGAGCGTTCCGGCAGTACTTAGCGTAGCGAAGATTTCCTGAAAGGAAACATCAAAACTCAGGGGGGCTAATTGCAGCGTCCGTGTACCAACGGTAGCCTCTGAATTGTCAGCCTGCCAAGCCAACAGATTCAGGAGCGGCCCATGACCCATACAAACGCCTTTAGGCTTGCCCGTTGATCCTGAAGTATATAGAACGTAAGCCGTACTATTGGCCTGATTAGCCGACAGAGCCGTAGTGCTCTTATCCGCATCCGAGACAACCCGAAGTCCTAAGCGTTCGAAGAGTGGCGCATCCTGTGGTAAGGCGATACAGGTTCTCACCCCCGAATCCGAGCAGATTTGCTGCAAACGCTGTTCCGGATAAGCTGGATCAAGAGGTAGATAAGCTTTTCCGGCTTTTAGCACAGCGAGCACCCCGATTACCATTTCCAGGCTTCGGGTACTACTCACGCCGATTAGCTCAGCACCAGGATCTATCGTTAGAATAGCCTCACATACAGCATCCGCCTGGTCGTTTAACTGCTGATACGTTACGCTTGTATCGCCCAAAATTAAGGCAACAGCATCGGGATACGTATCAGCCGTATTTTCAACGAGTTGATGAACAAACTGCGGGGCGAAACGACTCTTGTTTTCCATGCTAGTCAGCAGCTATAGCTATCTAATCCTTAAATACGTCACTAATAGCAGCGTATTTTCTTTTCTACGCTTTTACACCGTGTCGGAGCACTACGAAATATTACGCTGAGACAGTAATGACCGTTCTGCACCGGAAGTAGGCTGTCTGATGTCAGCTCGGTTGGGAACGTCAAGGTAATTATCCTCTACCCGGTTTAGCACCAACAGAATAGGTTGGTTTGTCACCCGAACGTACAGGCTTAGCAACTGTTTCTCCGCGCGTGCCCAGGCACTATTCGCATCAACAACCAGTAACGATAAGACGCTATTCTTGAGCAGGTAAACGGGTATCTGATTATTGATTAATGGCGGCAATTCAAGGACAATCCGATCAAACTGAGTAGCATCGAAGCCGTGGCTGTAGTCAACCAGATAGTCGATGCCCGTAACGTTCATAAAATCGGGGCGAATCGTATACGGGAAAAACGTAATGCCGTTTACGCGCTCCTTCTGTTCTTTTCCGGTGACACGCGGGTAGCAGTAAGCTACCTGCTGATCGGCTTCCGAGTACAATTGATTCAACCCATTGGCTACCCAGGTTTTTCCCTGCTTCGACCCGATACTGAAAAGGGTAATGATGGGTGGGAATGGCTTGTCCGTAGCCTGCGCAATTTCGATGTTCACCGCGTTGAAAAGCTGTTCCAGCATGTTGCGGGTAGCCAGCGTCGCTTTTGAAAAAACGTTTGGTTTCTTGACGTGGGGAAACAAAGCCGTTACAGGCATACCGACCAACGACTCGGCCTGCTCGGGTGAATGAATCCGGTTGTCGAGCCAGAAACGCAGAGCTGTCAGGAGCAAAGCGATAAAAATACCAACCCCCGCTCCGATGGCAATCAGTTGCATGCGTTTGGACACCTGCGGAGCCAGCGGGTAATCAGGAGCATCCATGATTTCCAGCGTTCCGCCGATGGCAATGTCCTGACGGCGGGTTTGGGATTGCTCTACCTGCTGCAACAGATCGAGGTACTCTTTTTCGGCAACGCTCAGATCACGCTGTAACTGGCGAAGCTGCGAGCCTAAAGGCGTGTACTCATTGGTCTTTGCCTGATACTCGTTCATCCGTTTTTTGTAAACCTGCAAACGGGCCACCGACTCTTCATACTCCAATGATTTTGCCAATCGGTCGCTCGCCATCGTCTGCGCCGGAATGGCGTCCGATGCGTTGGTGGCCGCATCGTATTTCTGAGCACTGGCTTTCAGTTCGTCGGATGCTTTGGCAACTTCTTCCTGCAATCGTGTAATTATATGCTTAGGCTGACCGTAAGCACGGGCATTCGATAGCTTATTTTCAGCGTTGGTCAGTTTTTTCTGTTTTTCGTTTAGATCGGCATTGGCAGCATTCATCGTTCCCTGCTGACCCATCCGACGGTTGAGCGCATCGAGAGCCGCTTTAGCCGCGTCTTTGCGCATTAACTCGTCGTTGTACTCTTTGATAAGCTCCTCCCGCGAAGTAGCAACGTTACTAGCCTCTTCTTCATAGTTCAATACCTTATGTCCGGTGTTGAACGCGCGTAGGTTAGCTTCCGCCCGATCAAGGGTTTCTTTGGCTTTCTGTAACTTATCCTCGTAATAATTGACGACGGAATTAGTTTCCGAGGTCTTCAGATTGGCGTATCGTAGGTTGAGCGCTTTGATAGCGTACACAAGCGTTTGCTGGGCTACCGCTGGATCGTTGGCCTCGTACTCCATCGTCAATACGTCGTTCGTATTTCTACGGGCCGACGCTTTCAGTTTCTCGCCGATCTGCTGGATGGAATAATGAGAATCCGATTTGATCAGTAACGACTTGATCGGGTTGTCCGATGGTGTTCTGGCCAGGCTGTCGATATAGCGATGCATGCTGACAGAATCGCTGTTCATCAGCAGCATGTTCTGCCAGCTCGGCGGAATAGACTGGCGAAGTTCCAGAAAGCCAGGCTCAGAAAGCACCAGCGTATCAGGTTGCTGAAGCCGTAAATGGTCGGTGAGCAGGTTCACACCGATCTGTAACAGCGTTTCTTTCGAATTGAGCGTAGTCAGGATGTTATCAATCGCGCTGGACGACCGATCAACAAAGCCCGACTGTTTATCCGACAGCAATGAATAACGAGAAACAAGGCCCGTGTAGAGCGTTGCCTGCGATTTATACACCTTCGGTTCATTCCGCGTAACGAAATAAGCCGTTCCCGCCGTTACACAGGGAATAAGGATAAACCAGAGTACATGCTGTTTTAGAAGCCGTAAAAATACCTCGACTGTCATACAATTCTATTAATTACGCTTCAACCGTTGAATGGGGACCCCCATCAATGTTTCGAAAATGTGAACGTTCTTCAAAAATTCGCCTTTGACCTGCTCCGATATGGTCTTCGTCTCTATGTAGCGACTCGTGGCACTTGCCAGCAGCTCAGCCGTTATTTTTCCTTTTTGAATTTCGATTTCGGCAATCCGGTAGGCTGCCAGCGAAGCCTGCTCATCAACGAGTCTTAGCTTAAGAATCTGCTGCGTCGTACTCATATCCTGATACAGTGTGATCAGCTCCCGCTTTATCTGCTGCTCAATGGTTTCTTTCTGAATAACAGCCGCCCGGTAATTCGAATACGCCTGCCGGAGCTGGTGTTTACGCCCAAACAGGTCATAAAGTGACATCCGCAGATCAACCCCTACCCGGTAACCATTCGCAATTTGTCCAATAGGGTCCCGATTTATTATCGCCGTACCCGATGAGATGATGGATTGATTTCCTCCGGAGTAGTTGGCATACCCCCCCAGATTCTGGAGTATTTGCACTTTAGACGATTGGTACGACGAATTCAATGAGTTCGCAACTTCGTTCTGGTACTTGATCAACGGAGAGTTGGCAATGGCTATTTTCACCATCTCATCGAAAGGAAGCAGTTGAACGGCGATATCCTGATCAATATCCAGATAAACAGTGTCGTTAGCCAATCCGGTTGACTGTCCAAACATCATCAACCTTCTACCACTCGCTTTTTGGCCTAAACAAACGGCCGATGTAAGCGCAATTAATAAAGTCAGGCTAACAGAGTAGGATACGGTGATAAATAGCCTGGATAAAGAAAATTTCATTATAAAGAACGTTTGTAGAAAGCAACTACTTAACTCTCTGGCCCAATAAGGATGACAGCAGTTGTTTATAAAATATTCTTCTGTCTATCGTTAAGTTTGAGAATTGGTACTTTATCTACTTCTATAGTAGATTCTCGTAAACTTTTGACTATTAACTGCTCACTGTGTCACACTTAAAGCTGTGGCTATTTTATCTTTATAGTGTGAATACTAATTTTATGTATTTGATTATTGAAAAAACAGGCTGTTTCAAAATAGAGCAAATTAGAAAACAAATTATTGATAATCAGTAACGTACAATATAAGTTATTAAACTAAAGAGCATATTTACCCAGCCAACGAATTAGTAAAACGTAGGAACAATTTTGGCTATAAATCTACGGTCAGGGTATTCTTACGGTATCAGTTGATTTGTCAGGAGCGCTCGTGTGAGGAGTGTGCATAAAGCTTTTAAAGGCTTTTCGCATATTGAAGATAGCACGGGCAAAGCGCAACATCAGCACCGGAATAAGCATAACCTCCCGCATGGTGACGCGCTTCCATAGATAATTGGGGACAGAAAGGATAAGGCTAGCAATTAAACCCAGCAGCGAAGCAATCGGAAGGCTACGCAGGGTAGGATCAGGTATTAGTAAGCCAATAAAGGAGCATAAAGCCAGTACGCCAAGCAGTATCACTCTGGGTAAGACCAACGCCTGAATAACTTTGAAGGCACTGGACATGCGCCCGTTCAACAGCTCGGTTATGCCACGTCTGAAATAAAATTTAAGGAATTGCCACTGAGCCGCAATCCACCGGGTACGCTGATTTTCGAAGACGGCCTGCTGCGCTACTTTTTCGTCGTAAACGAAGGCATCTTCCAGATAACCGATTTTATGGCCACTCAGTACGATGTTCATTTCCAGTTCTTTGTCATACCCTCCCATCGTGTGCAGGTTGGCCATGCAGCTTTTCATCAGAACGGGGTCAAAAGCCATTCCTGATCCAATAATTGAGGATGCCAGACCTAATGCGCGGCTACCTTTCCGGAAAATATGGTTGTTGATCTCTTCACTAATGGCATCCAGTACAGCTACACTGGTATCGGTGTTTTTCGCGACCCGGTGCCCCTGAACGGCTTTCCATCCCTGCCCAAACGCAGCATTGATGCGACTCAGAAAATCAGCCGCCATGTGGTTGTCAGCATCCGATACGACTAGGATATCGTATTCGTGATCGGGTATCTGCGCAAGAGCCGCGTTGATGGCCTTGGCGACCGTGGATACCTCAAACGACACTTCGATTACTTTAATTGGTAGTGTAGCGAGTGTCGCCAGCGTATGCGGCTGGAACGAATCGGCGATAACAATCAGATCGAAACGGCTGGCAGGATAGTCCTGAGCGAGGTTAGCCTTAACGGAATCTACGATAACAGCGTCCTCCTTGTAGGCGGGGATCAGGACACCTATTTTTTTGAGAACCTGCGCCCGGCCAGGTAAGTAGTTATCATCGGCCCGGCCAAGACGACCAGCTATGGCAAACACAGCCAGATATAATACACTAAGTGCTAAATAGCTTAAAAAGAATAGATACGCGAAGTAAATGATAGCCATAGTTGATCGATGTATTAATCAGCCACTTTTATAGTTTTACTAGTATTTAGCACAATAACACCCTATATACGCTATTTTGACGGGCAGGTATTTCCTTTAAGTCGTTATCAGTAACAAATATGATCAGTTTTTTTTGTTTTCCCTAAAAGAAAGAGCCGATAGTTTCATCAGAACAGAATTGACTATTGTTCTGACATAACTACCGGCTCCTAAGCGAGTTAATTTAGTCCAAAAGCCGACAATTTGACGAACTCATTGACCCGCTCCTCAATTTCTTCCTGCGTTAGGTTCATAATCCGTTCGGCACCAAATTTCTCTACGCAGAATGATGCCATAGCAGAACCGTAAATGATGCCCCGCTTCATGTTGTCGAACGAGATGTCGTCAGTTTTGCTCAGATAGCCGATGAAGCCACCCGCAAACGTGTCGCCTGCGCCGGTCGGATCGAATACCTCTTCGAGCGGTAAGGCGGGCGCAAAGAAAACGCGGCCTTCACTAAACAGTAAAGCCCCATGTTCGCCTTTTTTGATGATAACCGTCTTCGGTCCCATCGTTTGAATTTTGGCCGCGGCCTTCACTAACGAGTACTCCTTCGTCAGTTGCCGGGCTTCTTCGTCGTTGACAACCAACACGTCTACGAGCTTGATTAGACCCATCAGATCAGCATTGGCTATGTCAATCCAAAGATTCATCGTGTCGAGTACGATCAGCTTGGGACGATTGTGCAGCCGCTCGATGACCATCTGCTGGATAGCCGGTGCTGTATTACCGAGCATCAGGTACTGGCAATTCTGATACGCATCAGGAATGATCGGATCGAAATGCTCCATCACGTTCAGCTGCGTTTCCAGCGTATCGCGGGTGTTCATATCGTTGTGATATTTTCCCGACCAGAAAAAGGTTTTTTCTCCCTGGCGGATTTGCAATCCTTCGGTGTCGATTCCGTGCTGAAGCAGAATGTCAATCATCGACTGCGGGAAATCGTCACCCACCACGGCAACCAGATTATTTGCTTTCGTGAAGTACGAAGCAGACAGCGTGATGTACGTAGCGGCACCGCCGATGATTTTGTCGGTTTTGCCAAATGGGGTTTCCAGGGCGTCAAACGCTACGGAACCAACGGTAAGTAAGCTCATTGTTGTTTGTTTTCAGTTTATAGCTTTCATTTTTCAGTTCAAGCAACTGTTAACTGATAGATGCAGCAGCTAACCGAAACCCACGGACTGAAAACCGAGAACTTATTTTTTTCGTCCGATTACCGGACAGCGTTTAAAGGGCTTTGTCTCGTCGAAAAGTTTGCGGTAAGTCACGTGCGTTTTCACGATTTTTGACCCTAACTGACTGACAAAGCGAACCATAATTGGGTTGAAATCACCAACCCAGTTCATCTCTAACTCGGTGTATTGAAACTTCGGATTATGATCGGCTTCGTAGGGCATCCGTAGCGCAATGGCGGCTTCAACGCCTTTTCCCTGGTGTTCAGGGGCCACGCCAAACACCACACCAAACGCTTTGTGGTTGGTTCGAAGAAGCATGTGCCACAGAAATTTCAGCTTGCCGATTAAATCAAGCTTGCCGTTAACATGCTTGAATACCTGATTGAGTTCGGGCAGACAAACGAAAAAAGCGACCGGCTCGCCCTGATAATAAGCGAAGTAAATAATATTTTCGTCAAGAACGGGCTTTAGCTTTTTCATCAGCAGTTGCGCCTGTTCAGCCGACATTTCCTTGACCCCGCTATGGCCGCCCCAGGCCGCGTTGTAAATATGCCTGAACTGCTCGGCCGCTGCGGGCAAATCTTTCTTGTCGATGGTCCGAAAACTATAATCCGGATTTTGGTAAACCCGTTGCGCCCGATCCTTTACCGCCTGCGACATATCGACCAGCTTGGCCCACGTTGTCGGAATACCAAACGTAAATTGCTTGAAATAATCCTGGAAGCCGTAGTTCTCGAAGAAAGGAATGTAATACGGTTTCGTGTAAGGCATGCAGTAGTTAGGCTCCCGCTCGAAGCCATCAACCAGCAAACCCCACCAGCGGTCGCGGTCACCGAAATTGATCGGACCATCCATTGCTTCCATACCCCGGCTTTGCAGCCACGTTTTTCCGGCATCGAACAGTAAAAAAGCCGCTTTCTGATCGTCGATACACTCGAAAAAGCCCAGACCACCTGTCGGCTGGTCATTGCCTAGATTCGCGATTTCGCGGTCAACGAAAGCCGCAACCCGGCCAATTGTTTCACCTTTATCGGTCAGCAGTAAGTAACGGACACATTCGCCGTGCTCAAAACGCTTGTTGCGCGACGGGTCAAATACCTCTTCCACATCGGCATCCAACGGCCGAATCCAGTATGGATCATGGCGGTAAAGCCGCACGGGAAATTCGATAAACTCTTTCTGATATTTGGCGTTGGTGCCAACTTCAACTACCTGCATTACTGAGCCTAAGCGGAGAAAAGCGCGAAACAAAGCGCGAATATAACCAAAAGCATCTGGCTGTGTCCGTCAGGCTACCGTTTTCCGATTAACAATCCGTAACTTCGCCGTCACGAACAGGAATCTATTTGTTATGCTGATAAAGGCGATTCATCCCATGGTACCGCATTGTTGCGGCTGATCTGCTTACTCTTCTCATGAACACCAACCCGGTAAGTCGGGTCCTTTATCACGGCCTTAAAACAGTCAACCAACCAATGCAACCGTTATCGTTATACAATACGCTTTCTCGTAAAAAAGAACTGTTCGAACCAATCAATGCGCCCTACGTGGGCATGTATGTCTGCGGTCCGACGGTTTATAACTACGTTCACTTAGGCAACGTCCGTACCTTCCTGACGTTTGATACCTTATACCGCTATCTGACATTTATCGGCTATAAAGTTCGCTACGTCCGTAACCTGACCGACGTTGGACACCTGGTCGGCGACGGCGACGATGGCGAAGACAAGATTGGTCGGATGGCTAAGCTGGAAAAAGTGGAGCCGATGGAGATTGTACAGCGGTTTACGAACGATTTCCACACCGTCATGACGCAGTTCAATACCATTTCTCCCAGCATTGAGCCAACCGCTACCGGGCATATGGTCGAACAAATTGAAGCCGTACAAAGCTTGCTGGAAAAAGGACTGGCGTATGAATCAAACGGTTCGGTTTATTTCGATATAGAAACCTATAATCAGCGGGGGGGCAACTACGGTAAACTTTCGGGCCGTATCCTCGACGATCTACTGAATGAAACGCGGGAACTCGACGGTCAATCCGAAAAACGAAATCCGCTCGACTTTGCCATCTGGAAACGAGCCGCACCCGAACACCTGATGCGCTGGAACTCGCCCTGGGGAGCCGGTTTTCCCGGTTGGCACCTGGAATGCACCTGCATGAGTACCAAGTACCTGGGCAAGCAGTTTGACATCCACGGGGGCGGTATGGACCTCAAATTTCCGCACCACGAATGCGAAATTGCGCAGGGCGATGGTTTGACCGGACATGACCCCGTTCGGTACTGGATGCATTCGAATATGTTGACGGTCAACGGCCAGAAAATGTCGAAATCGTTGGGCAACTCATTCCTGCCCGCCGAGCTATTTGCGGGTAGCCATTACCTGCTTGAGCAACCCTACAGCCCTATGACGGTACGGTTTTTTATGCTGCAATCGCATTACCGCAGCACGCTGGACTTCTCCAACGAAGCGCTCAAAGCGGCTCAGAAAGGATACCGGCGGCTGGCTAACGGTTTGCGCGTTGTGAAAACGCTGGCCTACAAAGCAGATGACGCTGTTTCGCCGAGCGAAGACAAACAGCAGGATATTCGGCAGGCTGTACAGCAGTTTTACGAAGCAATGAATGATGATCTCAACACGGCAGTTGGTATTGCTCAGCTGTTTACGTTGTTGAAATACATCAATATGATTTACCTGAACCAGCTTCAGTCGGCTACGCTGGGCGAAGAGGTATTTAATCTACTGAAAGAGTCGTTTGTCTCGTTTATGCAGGACGTACTGGGCCTATTGGAAGAAGGAACCGATAACCAGCCGGTACTGGAGGGATTACTTGCCTTGTACCGCGAATACAAAGAGCAAAAGCAGTACGATAAAGTGGATCAGATTCGTTCGTATTTCAAAGCGCAGGGACTGGCCATCAAAGACATGAAGCATCAGATCGACTGGGCCTACGAAGAATAACAGCATCAATCTCCAGATTGATCGACCAAACTATATGTGATTAATAACAGGGGCTGATCTGGAGATTGGCCCACTTTTATCTGCATGACCAGAACCATCACCCTTTCCGCCGTAGCCTTTCTGATGGCTTTTAGCAGCTGCAAAACCAAACAGAACGAAAGCGATACCACTCAGACAACGGAACAAACGAGCACCGTTACGGCGCCTGCTTTCAACGCTGACTCTGCTTATACGTATATTGATCAACAGGTTAAATTCGGGCCACGCGTGCCGAACACACCGGCACACGTTCAAACGGGAAATTACCTGGCGGCCAAGCTAAAGCAGTTTGGCTGTGAGGTTATTGAGCAGAATTTTGTGGCTACGACCTGGGATGGCAAGAAGCTAAACGCCCGAAACATCATCGGCAGCATTAATCCCAAGGCGACTAAACGAATTGTGCTGGCATCGCACTGGGATTCGCGCCCCCATGCCGATCAGGACTCCGACAAAGCAGACCAATCGAAGCCCGTTACGGCCGCTAACGATGGCGCCAGCGGTGTTGGTGTTTTGTTAGAACTGGCTCGCACTATTCAACAGAGTCAGCAAAAGCCAACCGTTGGCATCGATATCATTTTCTTCGACGCCGAAGACTGGGGTAACGGCGAAAAAGCCGCGAACGATTTCGAGAAAGAAAGCGGCAATCAGTACGATTATATTGGTTTCTGCCTGGGCTCCCGTTACTGGTCTAAAAACCTACATAAACCAGGCTACTCGGCGTATTACGGCATTCTACTGGATATGGTTGGCGCTAAAGGAGCCACGTTCGCCAAGGAAGGGCTGTCTATGCAATTTGCACCAACAGTTGTCAACAAAGTCTGGCAAACGGCCAGTCAGGCAGGCTACAGCCAGTATTTCGTTGATACCACTGGCGGACAAATCACTGACGACCATGTTGCTCCGAATACAATCGCGAAGATCCCAATGATCGATATTATTCATACGAACATTGGCACAGGTGGTTTCTTCCCAGCCTGGCACACTGCTGAGGATGACATGAGCAATATCGACCGGGGTACCCTCAAAGCCGTTGGGCAGACCTTGTTGCAGGTGCTTTACAACGAGCAATAAACAATAACAGGCAGCGGTGCAAAGGACCTAATCGTGGCTATCGATTGCGTTCTTTGTGCCGCTGCGTTGAAACAGTACGTGTTATGAAATTTTTGTACGGACTTTTAGTGGCTGTTCTGCTATCGGGTTGTAGCTCGGCGCCAGACCAGTTTGGTAAACTGGATCTGAAAAAATGGCGTGGTGACCGGGGTGGTTGTAATGGCGTCCGAGCCAAATTGGTACCCGACTTTAAAGCGGAGATTCAAAACCTGAAAGGAAAAACAGCCAACACCATCGGTGAATTGCTCGGACGGCCAGACGTTAATCAGATTGAGGACCGTAACCAGAAATTTTACATCTACTTTCTGGAAAAAGGACCGCAATGCGATCAGGCGGGCGCTAAATCAAACAGCCGTTCCGTTGCTATTCGCATGAGTGCCATCGGCCTTGCAACCGAGATCACGTTTCAGAACGGCCTTCCGTAATACGAGTATCCTGTCCGCCAATGTAATCCTCGATTATGCGAACAGGATGCCCAGGTTACAGGTAAAACTTCTTGCGTGTAATCATCTCCTCCACCACTTCGGGCACCATGTAGCGAATTGGACGATTTGCGCGGATGCTTTCGCGAATAAACGTAGCGGATATATCCAGCAACGGCGATTCGACCAAGCGCACATTAGCGTGCGTTACAAACGGACTGGCAACGGCACGCGGTCTTGGGTAAACGTACAAACCGTAGTACTCCAGAATCTTATCGTAGTTCTTCCAGTTCGCAAACTGCTCAAGGTTATCTTCCCCCATGATCAGCCGGAATGAATGCTGCGGGTATTTTTCGCTCAGCCGCGTCAACGTGTCGATTGTATAGCTCGGCTTGGGCATCGAAAACTCAATATCTGTAGCTTTCAGGCGGCTATTGTCGGCAATGGCGCGTTCGACCATATCGAACCGGTCAAACTCATGCAGCAAGCTTTTCGTTTTTTTGAACGGGTTCTGCGGGGAAACAACAAACCATACCTGTTCCAGATCAGTCATATTCGCCATCGTGTTGGCAATGATCAGATGACCAATGTGAATCGGGTTAAACGAACCGAAAAATAAGCCGATTTTCATAAAAGCGAGGAGCACCAAGCGAGAAATAAGGTGAACATACGTTCTCTATCCTCATCCCCACTTTCTGTCTAAATAATGGTTCCTTTGGCTGGTACGCTGTTTTCTTGAACAAAATTGTCGACGAGTTTCTGCGCTTTTGCCAGCGACGTTTCCAGTTCATCATTTACCAGAATGACATCGAAACGATCTTTAAAGCTCATTTCGAAGTGCACTTTGAACAACCGCTTCGATAAACTTTCTTCGGTTTCTGATCCCCGCCCGATCAGTCGTTGCCGTAGCGTTTCTTCATCAGGGACCTGTACAAAAACGGCTAATGCTTTGTCGCCGTAATATTCTTTTAATTTAAGACCACCCTGAACGTCAACATCAAACAGTACGTGCTTACCGCTTTCCCATACCCGTTCGATCTCCGATTTTAACGTTCCGTAAAAAGCGCCCGTGTAGACTTCCTCCCACTCCACAAATTCGTTACTGTCGATCTTTTGTTTGAACACCTCGGGAGTAAGAAAATAATAGTCCTTGCCATTCTCTTCGCTTCGTCCCCGACGGTCGCGGGTGCAGGCGGAAATGGAAAAGCCGAGATTCGTATTCTCGGCCAGCAAATGCTTGACGATTGTGGTCTTGCCCGAACCAGAAGGGGCCGAAAAAATAATGAGTTTGCCGTCCAAAGTGGGTAATGAATTAATTGTAAATAAGACAATTGGGGTAATCAAGGCTGCCTTGGTAAGCACTTCCTTAATTACCCCAATGTGTGTATAGTAACGACTAACTGAAAGTCAGAATTTTAGATTTGATCGTTGCCACTAACTGCTCAGGGCAGCACCGCTTTTCTATCCGTTTTGCTAACAGTTCTTTTACTTCTTTTTCGAGATGGTACATCTCAATGCAAGGCTTACAGGACTCTAGGTTTGCTCTCAGCTTATCAAGCTGCTGTTCAGTAGCTTCTCCGTCCACGATTAATTGTATCATCTTGAGACAGTCTGTCCTATGATCACAATGTTCTTTCATCTCAGACTTTACATTAGATGACGATGGCAACGACGTTTGCATTGGAAAAGTTATATTTATTCCAAGAATAATAATACGTTAAGTTATTAGCAGAACCAAATTATAGTTAGAAAAAGTTCGGTTTATTCGTCATTTTCTTCATTATAACCCATCGAAGATGCGTAATCCCGCAATTTTTCTTTCAACAGGTTACGAGCACGGTGTAATCGGGATCGAACTGTACCAATCGGAATGTCTAAAATCTTAGCCATTTCCTCGTAGGTGAATCCTTCGATATCGCAAAGGATAATTACGGTCCGAAAATCTACCGGCAACGAATTTAATGCTGTTGCCACTTCATCACCGATCAGATCAGAAACTGACTCAGCCCGTAGATCAACAGTGTGCTCGGTTTCGGCATCTTCAGAATTGTAGGTGGTTTCTACATCCTGGTAATCAACCTTGGCGGGCTCTTTGCTTTTCTTCCGATAATCGTTGATGAAGCTGTTCTTCAAAATCCGAAACAGCCATGCTTTAGCGTTAGTTCCTTGTTCAAAAGACGAAATAAACCGAAACGCTTTTAAGTAAGTATCCTGCACGAGATCGTTAGCATCGTCCTCGTCGGTTGTCAGGCGAAAAGCAAAATTGTACATGGAGTCAATGTGCGGCATGAACTCCTTGTTGAAAATTCGATATTTCTGCTCATCGGTATATCCACGAGCAGGAGTATCGGCCGAGGGCTGTTCAGTTGGATCGCCGTCGGGTAGCAATTGGTCGTCGTCGCGAGTTGGCGTATCTGACATAACTTCTTGTATGGTCGCCATAAAAGTAAGAGTTAATTGCCTTTTACCGTCGGCAATACTAAACGAATTCGATAATTATGTGTTATCAATCCGCTTTGTTGTATTAGAACTTGACTACAAAAATCACTCCTTTGTTCAAAAAATAACTCAAAATCAAGCCAATATGACGATTTGGCAGTGAACGTTTCGAAATGCTTTACTGTTAAAGCCAATCAGCCGCTACCCGATCGAATCGTTAGCGGCTGATTGGCTTGTGTATTTACGTATTTCTAGGCACTAACGGATTTGAAATACCGCTTTAGCCAGGAGTCGGCAGCTCTGACATGCCAGTCTGACAAAAACTCCGCTTTCGTTTTGACCAGCGTGTTAAAAACAATCGTTTCGGTCGTCAGGAGCCCATCGGCAACGGCAGCTTTGATCGTGGGTAGTGGATACACCGTAACCGAACCGTTGTCAGACTGTACCGCTGCCGACCGATCAAGAAAATTGACCGGCTCACTGCTCGCGCTAAGTTGCTGACTTATCTCCTGTAAGGTTCGAACCGAGCTGTCAATCGAACAGCCACTCGGCAAGGTATAGCCTTCATCGACACCTACGACAATAAACCGATTCTCGATTACCAATGCTGATGCCAGCAAAGGCTGTCCGTGAGCACTCCACTGGCCGAGCGCCGGTTGTAGAGCCGCATTGATCGCATTCACCTCCCTGTCGGCCAGCGGACGGTTTGCCTGATACACCCACACACGGGCGTCCTGGGGCAGTTTGTCAAAGTCAACGTACATATCCAGTTTCTAGTTATCAGTTAACGGCAGTCAAGAATCGAGCGAACCACTTTCTTCGGTGATCTTTCTTGACACCTACACACTGAATTTACAACCCCTGTCCCTGCGCGATGAGTTCCGAAATGTCGTACACTCGAACCGAGTCCTCCCGATTCTTATTTTTGACCCCGTCTGACATCATCGTCATGCAAAATGGGCAAGCTACTGCAATCGTATCGGCACCGGTACCTAGAGCCTCCTCTACCCGCTCGACGTTCACATCTTTGGTACCAGGTTCCGGTTCTTTAAAGTATTGCCCGCCACCAGCACCGCAGCAGAGTCCGTTGGCCCGTACGCGTTTCATCTCGACCAGATCGGCATCCAGGGCGGCTAACACATCGCGGGGCGCTTCATAGATTTTATTCGCCCGGCCCAGGTAACAGGAATCATGGAAGGTTATCCGCCGTCCTTTAAACGACTCACCATCTTTAACGCGTACACGCCCTTCGTTGATTAGCCCTTGTAAGAACTGCGAATGGTGAATAACCTCGTAGTTTCCGCCCAGTTCTGGATACTCGTTCTTGAGCGTATTGAAACAATGCGGACAAGCCGTTACGATCTTCTTGATGTTGTAGCCATTCAACACCTGAATATTCGCCATGGCCTGCATCTGAAACAAAAACTCGTTTCCCGCCCGACGCGCTGGGTCACCCGTACAGGCTTCCTCCGGTCCCAGAACGGCAAATTTGATACCTACGTGGTTTAGAATGCGAACGAAGGCAATGGTCACACGTTTATAGCGATCATCGAATGAGCCAGCGCAGCCAACCCAAAATAGAATTTCCGGTTCATCGCCCGACGCGGCCATGTCGGCCATTGTCGGTACTGTATATGTTTTTACTTCCTGTGTCATGCGTATGGTTCTTTGATGAATACGTTGATGCGGCTTATAATCGCCAGAATCGAAGTGTGCCTATTTAACTTCATTAACCTGATCGGCCCAGTTAAACCGGTCGCTTGGCGAAAATTTCCAGGGAGCCATGTTGTTTTCGATATTGCTGAACATCGCGTTCCAGGAAGCGGGCGCCTGCGATTCTTCCATGACCCGGTAACGCCGTAACTGAAGAATAATATCCAGCGGATTAATGTTGATCGGACAAGCGTTTACGCACGCCTGGCAGGTCGTACAGGCGTTCAATTCTTCGGCGGTGATATAATCCCCCAACAGCGACTTATCATCCTGGTAGTCGTTTCCGTGCGTTTGCCAGCCCCGCTGAATATCTTCCATCCGATCGCGGGTATCCATCATGATCTTCCGGGGAGAAAGTTTTTTGCCGGTGATATTAGCCGGACAGGCGGCTGTGCAGCGACCACACTCCGTACAGCTGTAAGCATTCATGAGGTTGATCCATTTCAGGTCCTGCACGTCTTTCGCACCAAATCGACCGACTTCTGCCGGTTGCTCACCATTGTCGTTTACTTGCGATCCATCTGCACCCGTTGTAACCGGTAAGCCTAAAGCAAGCTGTACTTCTTTGGTAATTTCAGGCATATTCTGCATTTCTCCTTTTGGTTGTAAATCGGAGAAATACACGTTGGGAAAGCCCAAAGCGATATGCAAGTGTTTCGAGTAGGTGACATATACGGCAAAAGCCAGAATGCCCAGGATATGCAACCACCAGGCAGTACGTTCGTAAGCAACCAAAGCGGTATCACTAAAACCCGCAAATAGCGGTTTGAGATACTGGCTAATTAGAAAATCAGGGACGACACCTTGCAGCTCACCGTAATGACCGACACCCCGATCGCGCAGGATACTATCCGACGCATTCCAGGTAAGAAAGGCGACCATTAGTACAATCTCGGCAACGAGAATAATGGTTGCGTCCGAAACAGGCCAACCTCGTAACTCGCGGTGACGCTCAGCCTGCAACCGACTAACGCGGGCAATAAACCGGCGACATAAAAAGACAACGCAAACCGCCAGAACGCCAAATGCAAGCACTTCAAACACATCAATCAGGATGGGATAAACCGGCGTAATGTACGGCGCAAACAATCGGTGCGTGCCTAAAATGCCGTCCAGGATAATTTCCAGGATTTCAATATTGATGATAATAAATCCGGCGTAGATGACAAAGTGCATGACACCCACCAATGGATTTGCGAACATCTTTTTCTGTCCAAACGCAACTAACAGCATCGTCTTCAATCGCTCGTCAGCATGATCGAATCGGTTCTCCGGACGACCTAAATTAATGGCTCGTGCGATAAGCCGAACGCGTTTGGTTATGTACCATGCCGTAGCTGCCAGTGCCACGACGAATAAAATTTGCTGAAAAATTTCCATTTATTTTTGAGTCAAATCACCTGTTAATCAAATAATTGAGAAAGATGACAGAATTTTATTAAAAATATTTTTGGTCAATCTATTGCAAAAATGCTCAAGCGACGTACTTTTGCACCCACGTTTCGGTGATGTAGCTCAGTTGGTAGAGCAAAGGACTGAAAATCCTTGTGTCGGCGGTTCGATTCCGTCCATCACCACCACCTTAACGTAAGCCTTCCCATTGGGAAGGCTTTTTTTTGGCCGTTGTTGCCCGTATTGCTTCCGATTTTCATTAGGAAAGTGTCATTTACTTTTGCAATAGTATGCTTGCATACTATTGCAAATATACGGCTTTCTTTAGTCCTAACAAGGGCGGACAGTTCTTGTTTTGGATTTTGCCCAGTTGGAAGAGCATAATTTTGACTAGCGCAATTTTTCTCTATCAGACATGTATGTAACTTTATTCGCCGAAAGTGGCTCTTACATACTATCTTGTGAAAACGCTATTTCTAGTACTAGCTCTTACTTCGTCATCGGATACGTTGCCGGTTTCATCGGACAGCAGCCGAATGCAGTCCAGCACGACCAAAGCAGGCCGAGTGTGGGCCGTTGGAGCAACCTCACTACTGACACTTGGATCAAGCTATGCTTATCTCGAGCGAACGTGGTGGAACGGTAAAGGAACCGCTTTCCATTTTGACGAAGGGCGGGATTTGACGTATGCCAGCGGCCTCGATAAAGTAGCCCACTTGGTAGGTGGCGTTTTTGTATCCGATGCGTATTATAACGCCTTTCGCTGGGCGGGTGTAGCACCCCGAAAAGCCCAATGGCTAGCGTTGAGTGCAGCAGCGTTCGTTGAGGTAGGAATCGAACTAAAAGACGCTTATTCGCCGACGTATGGATTTAGCTGGCGCGATGTGACAGCCGGTACCCTCGGTGGTTTCTGGCCTATGCTGCAACACCGCTCTGCGTTTTTGCAAGATGCTCAGTGGAAGGCTAGTTACTGGCAGCAGACACCCAAGTATTTTGACGAACGCGGTATCCCACGCCAGCGCTTTTCCATCGACGACTACTTGAACCAGACGTATTGGTTTTCTTTCTCGGCGGGCCGTTTTGGTGGGCAACGCTGGCAAAACACATGGCCTGACTGGTTGCAACTATCGGTCGGTATGGGACTGGAAGCCGAAAGCTGGAGCGTCCGCCACGACGGTCTGGGTGGCCGCCATGAATGGTATATTGCGCCAGATATAAACCTGATCAAACTTTTCAAACCACGTAGCGCAACGGCGAAGCTGATTTTAGGCTTTTTCAAATACATAAAGATTCCGGCACCGACGCTACAAATTGGTCCCAAGCTTCGCTGGTACTGGTTCTATTTCTGAACGGCATCGATTTCAATCCCGATTGCCTGCATCAGCTGACTGGCATTGAAGCTTTTGCAGATACCATCACGAAGCGTGTAATCGAACAGCAATTCACCATTGTGTAGATCGGACTGGAAATGATAATTACGAACAAAATCACTGGAATCCGTCAACTGACCAAGCTCAAGATCGTGCGTTGATACAAAACCCGAAGCCGTTGTACGGTGCAGTTGGCGAATCAAAGCCTCCGCGCCCCGGTGCCGGTCGACGGAATTGGTTCCTTTTAGAATTTCGTCCAGAAAATAAAGCACGGGCACACTACCCGGCAGGGTAGTAGGTGACTGCTTAGAAAGGTTGATAAGCGTCTGTAGGCGCTTTAATTCAGCGTAAAACGAGGAAGTACTTTCTTCGAGCGAATCCTGCGTACGCATGCTGGTAAACACCCGTACCGGCGAACACACAAACTCTTTTGCGCTGACCACGGCGCCCGCCAGAGCCAGGATAACGTTTGCCCCAACGGTACGCAGAAACGTACTTTTTCCCGACATATTTGAACCCGTGATCAGGATCGTTTGCCCACTACCCACTAGCGTAAGCGAGTTGGCTACACTACGATCCGGCGGTAATAAAGGGTGGGCTGCCAACTTGATTTTTAGCGTTAGCTGATCATCAACAATGTCTGGAGTGGCGTAGGTTGGGTGAGCATAGGAAAACCCAGCCAAGCTATTCAGTGCTTCCAGTTCACCTAATGCATCGAACCAGCGACTCAGATGAGGACCATGTTCTTTCCGCCAGTGTTCTAGCCGGAACAGGTAATGAATATCCCACAAGGTGGCAATACCGAAAAAAAGATAGAAATACGGATTACGTCGGTAGTTCAATCCTTCGGTTAGCTGGAATAACTGGCCAATCGCTTCGGAAGCTGACTTGTCGGTTGACTTCAGCGCATCTCGAATAGCCTGTAATCGTAACGCCTGACCTTTTACCTGTTCAGCATATTTATACAACGTCTGGTACGACCAAAGAGCGGCTGATATCTCAAACGTCTGTTCGCTCACTTCTTTAGCACGGGCCGAAGTTTGACTCAGCATACCACTGTGAACAGCCAGTGCCAATAAGACAGCGACTCCGGGCACATAACCGGTCAGCCAGGCAATAACTATCCCAAGTGTGATGGCGGGAAATACAAAGCGTACGATGTTCAGGTAGCCCGGTAAGGGCGTAACATCCGCCGTGGCCCATTTTACCAATTCTTCTGGCGAACGGGTAATTGTTTCCTCCGTGTACGCCAAGGCTTCAAACTGTTGCCGCCAATCAAGATCCGCTTTCAATTCGGTGGCTGCTTGCTGGCGAAGCCGAATAGCATCCGGTCCGGATGGTGTTTGTAGCCAGGTCGCTAGTCGATTCTGTCCCTCGTGCGTGTGCGTACGATTGAGTAGTCGAAACAACGAATGCTTGCCGAACACGTCCAGGTCGCCCGCGTAGTAATGCGCAGGATTAGCAAATTGTTCGCCAGTTTCAGGGCGCAAATAACGTCGTTCAAGACGAGCCGCTTCATCCCGGTTAACAAAGACCAGATGATGATTGATATCGCGTTGGACACGAACGGCCTGATGTTTTTTCAACAAAAACAGAAAACCAACCAGGCCAATGAGCAAAGCACCCACAGCGCCCAATTGCTGATCAAGGCGGATGAGTAACCAGACGCCCGCAACACTGCCTACAAACCAGACAAGTCGCCAGAACGCTAATTGGTTATACTGCTGCTGGGCTACCTGCTCGGCTTTACTGAATTGCTGCTCGCGTTGCTGAAAGGTGTTCTCAATGGTCATAGGGTTGTTATAAAAAAATCGGCAGTGCAAACACTGCCGATTGGTAACGTATCGATTCGTTGGCCATAGCTCATTTGATAGAACTAAGCTTTTGATTACTTATTGCAGTCCTGACAAACGCCCTGAATCAATAGATTCATTTCTTTCCGGTCGTACCCTTCCGGTAGGGCAATGGTAGGAATTCGAACCTGATCCAGGCAAGTTGTTTGTCCGCAATGTTCGCACTTGAAATGCACATGGTCGTGGTGGTGATGACCTGCCGCGCAGGTTTCCCGGCACAGCGCATATTTGGTTCCACCTTCGTCGTCGAGTACTTTGTGAAGAAGCCCTTTGTCCAAAAACGTTCGGAGCGTCCGGTAGATGGTTACCCGGTCGTGATCAGGTCCTAACCCATTCTCAACATCATTGTGTGCCAGCGCATGACCAGCGTTCAGAAACAAATCCAGCACTTCCTCCCGACCGTTGGTATGCCGAAGGTTAAAGTCTTTCAGGGTTTTAGCGGCTGAATTCATTTCACGTTATGATTCAAATTTGTTGCTTATCGTATCAAAACAACAAACGGTTATTCAATCGTTTCAAATTGCAATTTAACCAGATTCGCGTAGATACCATCTTCCTGAAGCGCTAATTCGTCATGCGTACCGGCTTCGGCAATCTGGCCTTCGCGAATTACATAAATCCGGTCTACCTTACGAATCGTCGCCAGCCGATGGGCGATAATGATCGTTGTCCGGTTCTGCATCAGCTCGTCCAGTGCTTCCTGCACCAGTTTCTCCGATTCGGCATCCAGCGAACTGGTTGCTTCGTCAAGAATTAGAATAGCCGGATCTTTCAGGATAGCGCGGGCAATGGCAATGCGTTGCCGCTGCCCACCCGATAGTTTAACACCCCGTTCGCCCACAACCGTCTGAAACCCTTCGGGAAACGAGTCAACAAATTGCAGGGCATTGGCTTTGCGGGCGGCTTCCCGTACTTCCGCTTCCGTTGCTCCTGGTTTACCGTATTGAATATTTTCCAGAATTGTTCCGCCAAACAGAATCACTTCCTGAGGTACAACAGCAATATTCTTACGCAATTCGGTAATGTTGAAGCTCGTCAAGTCGCGGTCATCTACGGTAATCTGACCGCTACCGTTGTCGTAATACCGCATTAGTAACTGTACGATCGTCGACTTGCCGGCTCCGCTCTTACCCACCAGCGCAATCTTCCGACCGGCGGCAACGTCCAGCGAAACCCCTTTCAAAACGGGTACATCAGGCCGCGCGGGGTACGAAAAGTGAACGTCATTAAACTGAACGTGACCTTGCACCGGCACAAAAAGTGGGGTTTCCTGATTCGCATCTACCTCCGAAGGTTCTTCCAGAATTTCGAGAATTCGTTCCGACGCACCGATTGTCCGTTGTAGCTGTGCGTACAAGTCGCCCATACCGGCTACCGAACCGCCGATGAAGGTGGTATAAACGATAAAGGTTAGCAGGTCAGAAAAAGGCATTTCGTTGGACAACACCAGCGAACCGCCGTACCATACGACACCGATGATGCCACCGAACAAAGCGAAGATAATAAACGACACAAAAACACCCCGGTAGCTAGCCGACCGAAGCGCGGTGTTAACGACACGATTCAGGGCGGTACCGTACCGATTAATTTCTATTTTCTCGTTCGTGAATGCCTTGACAATATTGATCGATTGCAGCGTCTCTTCCACAATCACGTTCGCCTGAGCCAGCAAATCCTGCGCCTGCTTCGACAGCTTCCGAATGAACCGGCCAAAGACCATAGCCGCTACGATGATAACCGGAAAGGTAGCCAGCATAAACAAAGTCAACTTCCAGGACACGTAGAAAATAATGCCGGTACCAATCACCAGCGTGGCAACCTGCCGAAAAAGCTCCGCCAAGGTAAGCGTCAGTACATCCTGTAGCTGCGACACGTCAGCCGAGATCCGACTGGTTAGTTCG
This sequence comes from Spirosoma liriopis, assembly GCF_023196085.1. Taxonomy (NCBI): domain Bacteria; kingdom Pseudomonadati; phylum Bacteroidota; class Cytophagia; order Cytophagales; family Cytophagaceae; genus Spirosoma; species Spirosoma liriopis. Next base: position 14,109 of record NZ_JALPRF010000010.1, on the reverse strand, counting down.
CCGACACGCCGTTTTTCGAAAAACGGGATGGGCAGGGTTATGATTTTGCTGTACGTAGACCGGCGTACGTCGGCCATAGCCCGCTCACTCACCTGCGAAAAAAAGTAGATTCGGCAGAACGAAAAGATCGCCTGAGCGACCAGTACGCCCACAAAAAACAGCGTTACCTGATTCAGCGTAAACGCCGATTGTCCCTGGATTACGCTGGTGATCTGCCCAATCAGCAAACCAAAGCTCATGGTGGTACCCGTCGACAGCACCAGGAAAACAAACCCAATGATATACTGAAGCCGGTATGGTTTTACAAATCGAAAGATGCTCAACGCCTTTTTGACGCCTTCCCGATTGATTTTTTTCTTATCCTCCTGACTGGCCTCCTCGCCAAAAGATCTTCCTCGCTTTGCCATTAGTGGTAATTATTCTCGATAACTGCTTTTTAAGCGTGTCGTTAATCGGTCAAAAATATTGTGCGCTTTGGGTTATCGCTATGACAACAATCAATTGTCTTTTTGACCTTTATAACCGGATTGTTCAAAAATCTGCCGCGCGTCACTGTTGCGCATCAGTTCGGCAATACTAACACCGGAATGCTCGTCGTGATACCGCCCGACGATTCGCCAGCCGACCCAACGCCCGATGGCACCGGGACAACCTTGTCCAATTTCTGCCGTAAAGGGCCGCTCATTCAAATATCGCTGTTTTATAGCAGGATTAGTCTGATACAGCAGTTGATTTTCAATAAAATGCCCCCAAACAATGTCCTGCGCGTTAAACGTTTCGGTCAGTTGCTTGTCTGAGTATCCGATAAGCAGGCTGTCCGCAATCGGTTCGCCGTCTGAACCCGCTACCATCGATTTCGTAAACACGTACCCTTTTCCATAGTACACCATGTCGGCCAACATCGTTTGATCTCTACGGTTCGTCGCGTTGTATTTGTCAGAAATGGCGAAAACGACCGCCGGAGCGATGTATTCTTTCTGGTACCGGCGCAAGACGTACTGTGGAAATTCGGGACCACGTGGTCGATACTTCGCGTTGGGACCGGCAAAGTAATCGATGCCAATAACGATCAGGCTGTCGGTAACGACTAAATCGGGTCCGGCAAAACCGGTTACAATGGTCGCTATTTTGGGAGAGCGAAAGTCAGGAAAGTCTTTTTTGATCTTGGTAAAGGCTTCACCGAGTTGCTTTCTCAAATCAGCCATATCGCCAAACTCGGCTTCGACCTGTTGGTGCAGTTCATTCAAAGCCGGATTATTTATCCGGTTGGTCAATTCTCGAACAAGCGCTGTATCATTTCCGGCCCCGTTCGCGTTAAAGTACAATTGAGCTACTGATGGGTTCTGATTCAGAAAGGTCCGAACACCGTCAGCCGATTTGGCCGAAAATAGTTGTTGGTCTAGCCGGATAAGCGTGATGTCTTCGTTTTTTGTGCACGAAGCCAATAAAAACAAGCAAAAAAGCCCTGCAAGGGCTATCCTTAGTCGCATGAAACTCACTGGTTTTCTGTATTGAAAACGTACAAAATTATGAAAAAAGTTGCAGGGTTGGGTTTGATTTTGGTTCTGCTGACCGTCATCAGCGCCTGGGCACAGTCATCGTCGCCCGCCCTTTACCGATTAAGAACGAAACAATCGAGCGTAACAGAGAAACGATTCCGTAAAATTTTGGGGGATAATTACGACGGACAGGATCAGAACCGCCGTGATTATGATGATGACCGCAAACGTCGGCGCAAAAAACAGCAGACTACTGATTCGGACGAAAATAATGGATACGGATCGGGACCCGATTACGCCTGGCCGACGCACCTCATCGAAATGAGCATTCGCTTTGCGCCCTCGCTTGATTTGAACACCGCAGAAGGATCCGGTAATTACGCTGGTTTCCGACCCAATGGCGCAGGCGTTCGGATGAGTGTCGGCCCATCGCTGGATTACTTTTTCTTCAAGAATCGCTACGCCTTTGGAACGGGTCTCTGGTATACCATCAAACGGTCGGGGTTTCAAATGCCCGGTACGTTTGGGCAAAACATCTGGAATCCGGGGGCTCCCGAAAAAGAATCGGTCTACAACCTCCAGTACCTGCAAATACCCCTGACGGTAAAGTTGTTTGCCAACAACATAGCGCCAAACATGCGCTTATACATTCAGACGGGGGGGCTGGTAAGCGTAAAGCTAGCCGAAAAAGCGTTGGATCAGGCCCGGAATGGATTGTATACGGCAGAGAATGGAGGCAATAGCCGTCACTATGGATTCGGCGATGTTGAACTACTGCTTGGTACGGGTGTACAATACAAAATCAACCAGAATAACGCGTTTAACATCGGCATGAGCTATCAACGCGGGCTGATAAACGTAGCACGTGGCAGTCAACTGGTTTCCAAAAACCGAATCGTTTCGCTCGATCTGGGCTTCAAATTTTAGCAATGGCGTGGTGTCCGGTTTGAGAACCCGACACCACTCGAAAACGGGCAAAGCTCTGACTAAACCCGCATCTCTATTCCGTTTTCTCGTAAATACCCTTTTAAGGCCGGAATGTCAATTTCTTTGAAGTGGAAAATACTGGCCGCTAATCCGGCATCGGCTTTGCCCGTTGTGAAAACGTCCACGAAATGGTCCATTGTACCAGCCCCACCGGAAGCAATTACCGGAATGTTGGCAGCACCTGAAATCTGAGCGGTTAGCGCAAGCGCAAAACCCGCCTTTGTACCATCGGTATCCATCGACGTTAACAGGATTTCACCGGCTCCCCGCTCCTCTACTTCTTTGGCCCAGGCAATTGTGCGAAGAGCGGTAGGCTTACGTCCGCCGTGCGTATGAACGATGTGTTCACCGTCTACATACCGCGTGTCGATGGCTACGACCACACACTGGCTCCCAAACTCCAAAGCCAATTCATTGATCAAATCCGGATTACGCACCGCTGATGAGTTGATCGAAATCTTGTCGGCTCCGGCGTTGAGCAAAGCCGACACATCGGCTACCGAGGAAATACCGCCACCAACCGTAAACGGAATGTTGATTGTGTGCGCTACGTTGCGAACCAGTTCAATCAGCGTTTTTCGCTCGTCAACGGTAGCCGTTATATCCAGAAAAACCAGTTCGTCGGCACCCTGTTGCGCGTAAGCAGCCGCGAGCGCTACCGGATCACCAGCATCACGTAAGTTGACAAAATTGGTACCTTTTACGGTTCGTCCGTCTTTTATATCCAGACAGGGAATAATGCGTTTGGTCAGCATTAGTAGCTCGTAAACAGTTTAATAGACATTGTATTTTCGGGGCTATCAATCGGTTTGAAACCAAACCGCTCGTACAACCCATGCGCGTCGCGCGTAACCAGCATTATCCGGCGTAGGCCCTGTAAAGCAGGATAAGCCATTATAAAAGCTACCAGCTTCTTGGACAAACCTTTACCCCGGTGTTCGGGCAAAATGAAAACATCGGCCAGATAACCGAATGTGGCTAGATCAGTAACAACCCGAGCGAAACCAACCTGCCGATCTGCCCGATAAACCCCGAAGCAAAGCGAATTATCGATTGACCGCTGCACCAGTTCAATTGGAATGTTCTGGCTCCAATAGGCTTCGCGACTTAAATAACTGTGAATGACAGCTAAATCAAGTTTGGTTTTATCGTCGCTAACCGTGTATTCCTGAATCATGGTTTGTGCGTTTATTGAGTCGATTGGAAAGCGGGTGCCAGATCATGCAGGATGGCGACGACGTTACACAACTCTATAATTTCGGTCTTTTCTTTCACGTAGCCCAGCGGATTGCTGTATTCGTAGTCATGGTAGCTATCCTTGCCGAACACCTGAAAATAGTAGCCTTCACCATCTCCAATGATTATCCATTTGTTTCGTTTCCTTTTTGCTTTGACGCTAACCGTCCCATCCGGTTCGATTACATTCCAGGTCGAGTCCTTCTCCGGTTTCGGAAACAGCTGATCACGCAACGCAGTCATATCGGGTAACGTCAAGATATTGTGTTGCAGTAGCTTTTGCCAAAGCTCAACGGTAACGGGCCTATTGGAGTTAAACTCCGTAGCATGTTTAAATTCATGCTTATTCCACAGGATGATGGATTTAGTTACCGTAAACGTTTCCTTCCGCTTGATTAGTCGGTAAAGCATTTGCGCGTCTCCGTACTGCAATGACTGCCGATTCCAGATACGCACTTCGTAGTCACCTTCTTTCAGCTTTGGCTTTTTGAGTCGCATTTCGTCCGCCAGCTTTTGAAAACGACGCTGCCGTGTCGAGTCAGCCGAAGCGCGCAGACAGTTGGTTGATACCAGAAAAGCCAGGATCAGAAAGAAAGTACGACGCATATCAAATTCAGCTATTGGGCCGAAAAAAGACTTAATTCCTTCAGGCTTACCCGTCCTTCGTAAATCGCTTTCCCGACGATAACGCCAAAAACGTTCATATCAGCCAGCGTTTCAATATCAGCCATGTTGCTGACACCTCCGCTGGCAATGATTTTCAGATCGGGAAAGCGATCCTGCAGGTTTCGGTATAAGTCGAACGAAGGCCCCTGCAATAATCCATCCTTGGCGACATCGGTACTAATCACGTACTTGATGCTTTTCTCAACCCACTTTTCAACGAAATCATACACCCATACTTCGGTTGATTCTTCCCAGCCGCTCACAGCAATCTTTTCGTTTTTGGCATCCGCTCCCAAAATGATCGCTTCCGAGCCGTGCCGGGAAAGCCAGCGCTCCATCAGATCCGGATTTTTTACGGCTATGCTACCACCCGTAACCTGTTTAGCGCCACATTCGAACACGATCCGTAAATCATCGTCGGATTGAACTCCGCCCCCGAAATCGACGTGCAGCCGCGTTTTCGACGCAATTTGTTCTAATACTTTCCAGTTGATAACGCGTTTCTCCTTGGCCCCGTCAAGATCGACTAAGTGTAAGCGGGTCAGGCCAGCGTCTTCAAACTGCTGAGCCACTTCAAACGGGCGAGCGTTGTATTCTTTTTTCTGGTTGTAATCGCCCTGCGTCAAGCGAACAGCCTTGCCTTCGATGAGGTCTATAGCGGGAATGATATGCATAAGTAACGCGGACATCCTGTCCGCAGAGAAAGAGCAATAAACGGGCGAACAGGATGTTCGTGTTATAATTTCAAAAAGTTTTCCAATAGGCGCTGGCCGACGTCTCCGCTGATTTCGGCGTGGAACTGAGCCGCGTAAAAATTATCGCGGTGCAGCATGGCGCTGAACGGACGCACGTAATCGCAAACGGCGGTCGTTTCTGGACAAACGTCGGCGGCATAGCTATGAACGAAATACACATAAGCGTTTTCGGCTAGCCCTTCTGTCAAAGGGCCCTGCAAGGTATGAATACTGTTCCATCCGGTATGTGGCACTTTAAAACCGGGTTCTGCCGGAAACCGCCGAACATCGATATCGAAGATACCCATGCAGGTCGTATCGTTTTCTTCCGAATAACGGCACATGAGCTGCATACCGACGCAGGTTCCTAAAACAGGCTGTTTCAAGGACGGAATCAGCTTATCCAGTCCTCGTTCACGCAAGTAGGCCATAGCGGTACTCGCTTCGCCGACACCCGGAAAGATAACCTTATCCGCCGAACGAATTTCCGCTTCATCATCCGTCAGGAGGTAGTTTGCTCCCAGCCGATCCAGCGCGTACATCACAGACTGAACATTACCTGCGTTGTATTTAATTATGACAGTTTTCATACGTAAAAAAAGCCCGGCTCATTGGCAGAACCGGGCTTTGTATCTTGTGGGAATCAGGATTTTCTCTCCGAAAGCACAAACACGAGCGTCTCGTTCTGCTGCGTTACCGCTCAGAATGATGATGCCGATGTATTGCGATTGCTAAAGTCATAGAGCAAAAATAATGGGTCGGTCTGGCAAATCAAAACAAACTGCCTTGTACGACCTTGGGTTGTAAAACGGGTTCGCGCAGGTTTAAGCCGCAATGCTTGTTCAGTTCCCGAGTCCAATAAAGAATTAGCTCAGGTGCGGTGTCGTTTTCGGCACCGCCGTGAATAAACAGATAAGCCGTTTGCAATCCTTTCTCAAACCAGGTTTTAAGCCGTTGTATCCAGGCATTGGTACGTACATAATCGGTTTGGTGCCCCTCGTTTGCGATAAATCGAAGTGTCAAAACGGGGCTACTCAGTCCCATATGCAACACATCACGCCGACCGGCTACGTCTGTGATGACCACATGTCGGCGCAACACATAAAGCCGTTCAAGGGTCTGCTGCCACAAGGCAGCTTTACTGAACCAATCCGGGTGGCGAAACTCAACAGCTACATCCAGTTCGTCGGGTAAGCTCTTTAGGTACGCTTCTAATATCGGCCATTTGTCAGGTCCGAATGACGGCGGTAATTGCAGAAACGTCATTCCCAAGAACTCTTCGAGCCCTAATACGGCATTGACAAACTCTTCGGTTAAGGTTTCGCTGGCGATTAATTGCCGCTCATGACTGATAGACTGGGGAAATTTAGGGCAGTAGGTAAACCCTTGGGTTGCCTCGGCCTTCCATTTATCAATCATGTTCATTGTTGGAATCTGGTAATGCGTCAGGTTCAGTTCAATCGTATTGAACTGCCGGGTGTAGTAATGCAGGAAGTCACGCTCCTTCGCGTTGGACGGGTACACTTTACCTACATAGTCTTTATTGGCCCAGATAGGTCCGCCAATAAAGACGTTGGGCCGTTGAGTAGGTTCTACCCCTGCCCAGACCCGGGCGTTGAAAGCCGATCCGGGTGGTAAGGTTAAATTGACGGCGTCAAGGTTATGTATTTTTCCGAATTCCATAAATGACTGATGAAGTGTTACGTTAAAACGGCTAAAGACGGCCTTTCGTTTTTTCACCCTATTCAATTTAACTAATTTTGCTTTTTATCGGTAATACCGCTCCTTTTCTATTCATCTTCTGTTTGTTAGTTGGTAGGAATTTTTCCGGTTTCGACTGTTTCTATGATTTCAAAAACATACACCCCCCAGGACATTGAAGAAAAGTGGTATCAATACTGGCTTGATAACCAACTTTTTAAATCTACTCCCGACGAACGTGAGCCCTACACCATTGTCATTCCTCCACCGAACGTAACGGGGGTGCTGCACATGGGGCACATGCTCAACAATACGATTCAGGATGTTCTGATCCGTAAAGCCCGCATGGAGGGTAAAAATGCCTGCTGGGTACCCGGTACCGACCACGCGAGTATTGCTACCGAGGCTAAAGTGGTGGCTATGCTCAAGGAGCGAGGCATTAACAAGCATGATCTCACCCGCGAGCAATTTCTGGAATACGCCTGGGAATGGACGCACAAATACGGCGGCATCATTCTTAAGCAACTCCGAAAACTTGGTGCTTCCTGCGACTGGGACCGTACGCGCTTTACGATGGAACCAGCGCTTTATGAGTCAGTTATCGACACATTTGTTGACCTCTACAACAAAGGAAAAATCTACCGGGGTGTCCGGATGGTCAACTGGGACCCACAGGGATTGACCGCCGTTTCGGATGAAGAAGTTGTCACCAAAGAAGTTCAGCAGAAGCTGGTTTATATTCGGTACGACATAGCCGGAAGCGTAGGGCAGGATTCGATCACCATTGCTACGGTTCGTCCCGAAACGATCATGGCTGATGCAGCGATCGCGGTCAATCCGAACGACGAACGCTATAAGCACCTGCACGGTAAGAGAGCAATCATTCCGCTCATCAATCGCGAGATTCCAATTATCACGGATGAGTACGTCACGATGGATTTTGGCACGGGTGGCTTAAAAGTCACGCCCGCTCATGACCCAAATGACTATACGTTGGGTATCAAGCACAACCTGCCAACGCTCGACATTCTGAACGATGACGGAACACTGAACGAGAAAGCACAGATTTTGGTTGGCCAGGACCGTTTTGCGGCTCGGAAAGCAATTATCAAGCTACTCGAAGAATCGGGGAACCTGGTAAAAGCCGAGGAGTATAAATCGAACGTTGGTTTTTCGGAACGCACGAATGCCGTCATTGAGCCAAAGCTGTCGTTGCAGTGGTTCCTGAAGATGGACGAGTTGTCGAAGCCTGCGTTCGAAAACGTGATGAACGACACCGTTCAGCTTCATCCGTCGAAGTTCAAGAATATGTACCGTTCTTGGATGGAAAACCCGCACGACTGGTGTATTAGTCGCCAATTGTGGTGGGGGCAGCGGATTCCGGCCTTTTACATGCAGGACGGCACCGTAATCGTTGCCCGAAACAAACACGAGGCTCTGGAAAAAGTACAGCACGAGAAATTGCTGTTCGCCATGACCGAGGCCGATCTGACGCAGGATGAAGACGTGTTGGACACCTGGTTCTCGTCGTGGCTCTGGCCGATGTCGGTTTTCAAGCCGTCGGGCAATCCGGATGATCCTAAAGCTGGACCGCAGGATCTGGATTACTATTACCCAACCAACACGCTTGTTACGGGTTTTGACATTATCTTCTTCTGGGTAGCCCGGATGATTATTGCGGGTTACGAATACAAAAGTGAGCAGCCTTTTAAGGACGTTTACTTTACAGGTATGGTTCGGGATAAGCTGGGCCGGAAAATGTCGAAACAACTCGGTAACTCACCCGACCCGCTTGACCTTATCGAAAAGTATGGGGCTGATGGAGTCCGGACTGGAATGCTGTTCAGTTCAGCGGCTGGGAATGATTTGCTGTTCGACGAAAAACTGGTGGAGCAGGGCCGGAATTTCAGCAATAAGATCTGGAATGCTTTCCGATTGGTTAAAGGCTGGACGGTGATTGACGAAGCAAATCAGGCTACTACGAACAGCAATAACTTAGCTATCCGTTGGTTTGAGTCAAAGCTAAGTTTGACACTTACCGAAATTGAAGATCATTTCAGCAAATTCCGGATCTCGGACGCGTTGCAGGCTATCTACAAGCTTATCTGGGATGATTTCTGTTCGCAGTACTTGGAGCTGATCAAGCCAGGTTTTGAGCAACCAATTGACCGCGTCACGTACGATTCCACGATTAATTTCTTTGAACGGTTGATGGCCTTAGCTCATCCATTTATGCCGTTCATTACCGAAGAAATCTGGCAGGAGATTCGTGAACGGCAGACTGGTGATAGCATTTGCGTTGCTCCTTTTCCGAAAGCATCGACGGCTGACAACCAGATTCTGGCTGATTTTGACACATTGTTTGACGTAATCACAAACATCCGGAATATTCGCAATGCCAAGCAGATTTCGCCTAAGACCGAATTACCCGTATCGATCAAGACGGTAACGCCCGAACGCTTCCAGACGCTTGAGCCGCTGATACAGAAAATGGCCAACGTTTCGACGATTAGTTACGTCAACGAGAAAGCAGCTGGTTTGTCATTCCTGGTCAAAGGCGATGAGTTTTTTGTCGATATCGCTGGTGAAATTGACGTTGAACAGGAGGTTGCTGCTACGCGCAAAGAGTTGGAGTATAACATTGGCTTCCGGGAATCGACGCTTAAAAAGCTTTCGAACGAACGGTTTGTTGCTAATGCTAAGCTTGACGTCGTTGAACGGGAGCGGCAAAAGCTTGCTGATGCCGAAGCCAAAATTCAAGCGTTAGAGCAACGCCTTCAGGACTTAGGTGCCTGATTACTCTGAAGTGGGCCGATGCAGAAATTTTTTCCAGTTGCTCGACCGAGCCTGAAACGACTTTCTGCATTGGCTTAAATGGGAAAGAACATGTTCCCATTTAGTAAAACATACAAACAACCAAACCGACAATACAATTATTTCGTTGAATAGTTGTATTATTGTCTAAAACAAACCGTCAATCTTTATGAATAAGTGTGTTTTTCTGGACAGAGACGGCGTTCTAAATGAAGACCGGACTGACTACGTTTATCGTGTTGAGGATTTTATCATACCCGATGGCGTACCAGAAGCACTGCGCTCATTGAAAGATGCAGGTTACCTACTTATTGTAATTACAAACCAGGCAGGCATTGCGAAAGGGCTTTATACCCGTGATGATGTCATGGCCTGTTATAATTACTTGCAGGAGCAGTGCGGCCAGCTTATCGATGATATCTATTACTGTCCTCATCACCCAAATTACGACTCGGAATCGTTGACACGGAAGCCAGGCTCACTCTTGCTTGAAAAGGCCATGGCCAAGTACAATATCATTCCTGATGAGTCTTGGATGATTGGTGATGCTTTACGGGATATGCAGGCTGGTAAACGGGTAGGTGTTCGTACCGTCCGCATCGCTCACGAACCAGATCAATCGCCTGAATGCGACGGTAGTGCGACTAATCTGCTTGAAGCATCCCGATTTGTGTTGGGTCTTGCCTAACAAAAGCCCTCTGGAGTATTCAACGTCCAGAGGGCTTTTATTTGTTTTCACTAAGCTTCTTTCTACACACGTACCTGCGTTGGCGCGGCTTTCTGCACACTACCATAGGCTGGGCAGTTGGCCCTACGAGCGCATGACCCGAGCGATAAAGTCGCTAGCACAGCGCCTAAAATGAGTAGTCTTTTCATGAAATATTGCTACGTTTTGCTTACAATTTCAGATTGTTAAACGAAAATAATACCAAAAGTGGTATGTTCGTCTAACTTCTTTATTGTTCGGTGAACTTTGTCTAATGAGCCTGTTACAGTTCGCATCAGACTCATTAGACGTAAAACTACAGGTTATCTTCTTTCAGCAGCTCGGCTTCTACTTCCCGCTCTTCGGCGGCCTCGGTTGCTTCCAGCTCGGTCATACCCGGCTCTGCTCCGCCATAACCCAGAATTTTCAGCATCACTTCGCTATTCTGTTCAGGGGCAAACAAGCGGGACCGCAGGTTACCTTCTTCATCTTTATCAATGATTACATGCTGCGGGGCAGGAATCAGGCAGTGCTGAATTCCACCATAACCTCCCAACGACTCCTGATATGCTCCGGTGTGGAACAAACCAATGTACTGATCTTCCGAATCCTGATTAAAGATAGGTAAGTACAGATCGGCACTATGCGCTTCGGTATTATAAAAGTCGTGCGAATCGCAGGTCAAACCGCCCAGGTTTACTTTCTGGTACGGATTGTCCCAGTTGTTCACCGACAGCATGATATACTTCTGTCCGAGTCCCCACGAGTCAGGAAGCTGCGTAATAAACGAGCCATCGATCATGTACCACAGCTCTTTGTCGTTCTGTAGCTTCTGGTCGATGACTTTATAAATCACCGCTCCACTTTCGCCTACCGTATACGAGCCAAATTCCGTGAAGATATGGGGGACTGGTACGTTATTTTTGTTACAAATCCACTGAATGCTCTCCACAATCTGGTCGATCATGGCCTGGTAATCATATGTGAACTGGAACGACGTTTGGATAGGCATTCCACCGCCGATATCAATCGAATCGAGATCGGGGCACACCTTCCGTAGTTCACAGTATTTGTACATAAACCGGCTCAGCTCACTCCAATAGTAAGCACTATCTTTAATACCTGTATTGATAAAGAAGTGCAGCATCTTGAGCTTGAACTTCTCGTTCGGCTGAATTTTACTGCGATACAGCTCGTTAACATCGCTGTATCGGATGCCCAGACGGGATGTGTAGAACGCAAAATTCGGCTCTTCGTCCGTAGCGATCCGGATGCCAAAATTGACGCTATCTGCCGTTATCGAGTTTTCGTAAGCCTCGATCTCTTTTAGATTGTCGAGAACAGGCACACAGTTGAACCCATCATTGATCAGTTCACTAATGTACTGAGTATACAAAGGCCGTTTATAGCCGTTGCAAATGATGTATGTACTTTTCGAAACCTTACCCATCTTATACAATTCCCGAATAATAGGAATATCATAAGCAGATGAGGATTCGAGATGGATATTATTTTTCAGTGCTTCCTCGAGCACAAACCGGAAATGGGATGACTTCGTACAGTAGCAGTAGGTATAGCTCCCTTTGTAATTATACCGCTTCATGGCATTTCTGAACAGCAACTTAGCGTGTTCGATATGCTCGGTGATTTTCGGCAAATACGTTAATTTGAGGGGCGTTCCATACTGTTTGATAATGTCCATCAATGGTACATTGTTGAACATCAATTCATTATTCTCAACATTGAATTCCCGCGTCGGAAACTCAAATGTCTGGTCGATCAGGTCATAATAAGTCTTCATCCCTAGCTTCGGCGCATAAAATGGGGTTTGTGTTTCTCAAAAACAGGCGCGAATTTGGGTTCTAAAATCGGGCTTTCCAAGTACTATCCATTCGCAAGATAGTCAACGAAAATGCCGCGGGTTTGATTCGAATAACGATAAAATTTAATAGTAGGTAAATCGGCTTTCCTGGCCGTTCGTTCTCCTTCTTGCATCAAACCAAAAAGAAACCCTACTTTTGCCGCTCGACACTGACTTTTTTCGAATGCCCAAGGCTATCCATTTCATCTCAATTGGTGGTAGTGCAATGCACAATCTCGCTTTAGCGCTCCAGCAACAAGGTTTTACAATTACTGGCTCCGACGATGAAATCTATGACCCGTCTAGAACCCGACTACAGCAGCATAGTCTTCTACCGGCTACGGCTGGCTGGTTTCCAGAAAAAATTCACACGGGCTTAGACGCGGTCATCATTGGTATGCACGCTCGCCGGGATAATCCGGAATTAGTCAGGGCGCAGGAATTAGGTTTGGCGATTTATTCCTATCCGGAATTTCTTTACCAGCAATGTCAGCAGAAACAACGCGTGGTTATCGCCGGAAGTCATGGCAAAACGACTATCACTGCCATGATTTTGCATTCCTTGGCGTTTCATAATCGAGCTTTTGACTATCTGGTAGGCGAGCAGACCGAAGGTTTCGAGACTATGGCTAAGCTTACACCAGAGGCACCTATCATTATTATTGAAGGGGATGAGTATGCTTCTTCGCCAATCGATCCACGTCCTAAGTTTTTACATTATCAACCGCATATCGCCCTGATTAATGGAATAGCCTGGGATCATGTAAATATTTACCCTTCCTGGGAATCGTACGTCGACCAATTTGAATTGCTGGCTGAAGCAATGCCTAAAGCAGGTATCTTGATTTTTGATGAATCAGATAATATGCTCGATGTAATTGGACAGAAAGAACGAACCGACATTACAAAAATACCCTATCAGGCCCATCTTAGCGAAGTAAGGAATGGCCAAACCTATTTGATTACCAAACAAGGAACAAAAATACCGGTCTCCTTCTTTGGCGAGCACAACATGAAGAATGTTACTGGTGCGATGACTGTTTGTGATCGTATTGGCATTACAGAGGATCAATTCTACGCAGCAATTCAAACGTTTAAGCCAGTAGCTTTACGACTACAAAAAATAGCCGAAATCTCGGTACCCAATTCAGTCAACAGAATCAGTTTTCACGACTTTGCTCATTCACCAGCCAAGGTTGAAGCGTCAACAGAAGCAGTTAAGCATCAGTACCCAAATCAACGCTTGTTGGCCATAGTAGAACTTCATACGGTAAGCAGCTTAAGCAAAACCTTTCTAGATGAATACAAAGGTACTGTAGATACCGCCGACCAAGTTGTTGTCTACTTCAACGCTAACACGCAGGCTTACTTAAATTCGGCTAGTCCTATACGTCCAGAGGATGTTACAAACGCCTTCGGACATAGAAACTTAAAAGTCTTTACAGAACTCGAAGCTTTAAAAGAATACATGTTAGCTCAAGTCAGCACAGTTGATATTCTTTTGTTTATGAGTTCAGGTGTGTTCGACGGATTGGATATAAAAGCGATCAGCGACAAGTTAATACAAGCCTCATAAAGCGAATCGCTCTGTGGACTATTCCCTATTCGCACTAGCTTATCATTCGCTCAATAGGGCGATTTAATTCCATTTGTCTATGTTTAGTTGATGTCTCAAGCGCGGCTTTTCTACTGCTTTCAAAACATCAACTAGGTATAGCCAACCGTTTACCCGTTTTATTTGTGGGAGTGCCCACAGCTTGGTAGTTGAATAGGCTCCAATAGCAAAAGGCCGCTAGCTCTCGCTAACGGCCTTTCCCCTCAATATCACCAGGTGGCACCTTCCTACTCTCCCGCTTGTGACAGCAGTACCATCGGCAGTACGGGGCTTAACGGCTCTGTTCGAAA